>NZ_JBJKEX010000006.1:0-27089 GCF_045505405.1 Hansschlegelia beijingensis
GCTCGGCGCCCGCAGGCGGCCGCTGTTGCGGGCTCTGCGGCTTCGGCGCTGCGCGCAACGCGGCCTCGCCCTGCGGGCGCGAAAGCTCCTGGGCCTTCTGCTCGTCGACGACGATGTCGCCCTTCTTGACGGTCTTGTCCTCGACGCCCTGAAGCGCCTGAGCCCAGCTCATCCCCTCTGGCTTGCAGGAGCAGCCGGAGACGAACTCCTTCCGGTAGCGGAAAGCGTTCTCGAGCTTCGTGTAGGGCTCGCCGTCGACGCTCGCGGCCTGGTCGATCTGGCCGCCCGGGTTCGGATAGGCGAACAGCTTCGCCTCCGCGCCGGGGCAGGTGGCCTGGCAGATCGCTTCGTCGCGCTCGAAGGCGTTGCGGGTCGTCTGGTACGAGATCGGGAAGAAGAAGCCGTCGCAGGTACGCACGCAGACCGTCCGGAAGGTCGAAACGCGCGGGGTCGCGTCCGGCGACATCTCCGGCTCGATCACGGTCTCGCCCTGTGACGGCTCCTCGGAGCCCGGTCCGCCGAACAGGAAGTCGAAGAAGCCGCGCTTCTGCTGCTGGCCCGGAACCCGTCGCTCGACGAGGCGGTATTGCGGGCCGCATTCGTTGCGGGCTAGCGCGATCAACAGCTCCCGCCGACGCGGATCGCCGCCGCCGCCCTGGCTGGCCTGGGCGAGCTGCGCGTTTAGCCGATCGAGATTGCCCTGCATCTGGCGGATGCGGTCGGTGAGGGGCCTGCATTCGGCGGGAGGGTCGGGCGAAAAGAAGAAGCGTCGTCCGCAGCCCAGCCCCTTGGCGTAGGCGGTCGTGCGGTCGAGCTCGGCCTGCTGGCGGGCGGCGGCCTGCTGGAGCTGACGCGGGTCGGCCTGGCGCGGCCGCCCCAAGGAGGCGAGCTGGGCCTCGAGCCGCAGGCAGGTCTCGGACCCCTGCTGCGCCTGCGCGCCGACGGACGCGAAGACGAGCGGAAAAGCCGCGACAGCGGCGAGAAACGACCTCATGCCAGTCCCTAACGCGAGTCGGCGCGCGTTGCCCCGGGGCTTGTTTAGCCGCTGAGGCCCGATCCGCACAGGGCCCGAGGAAAATGAGATTGCGCCGAGTCGCGCGGACGCCACGCCGCCTGAGCGGCCGGAGCCTCCTAGCCGCTAGTCCAGGGCGTCAGTCGGAACGGGCGCGTTGCTGTGCGTGATGGTCACGCGTGGGTCAGGCACGCCGCCGAACCGGCGGTAGACGTAATCTGTCTCATCCACGGCGGCGTCCTTGATCGCCAGGGCCACGATCTTGGCGTGGAACGGCGACAGCGAGCATGCGGGATCGGCCTGTTCCGGATCGCCGGTGATCGCGAGCGCCTGGCAGCGGCAGCCGCCGAAATCGATCTCCTTGCGCGGGCAGCCCTTGCAGGGCTCCTTCATCCAGCTGGTGCCGCGATAGGCCTCGAAGGCGGAGGAGTTCGCCCAGATGTCCGGCAGGCTGCGCTCGGTGACGTAGTCGAACTTCAGGTGCTTGATGGTCTCCGCCGCGTGGCAGGGCAGCACCTTGCCCGACGGCGTCACGTTGAGCGACTGGCGTCCCCAGCCGCCCACGCAGGGCTTGGGGCGGCGCGCGTAGTAATCGGGCACGACGGCGTCGATCACCAGCTTGCCCTTGAGCTCCTCGCGCAGCCGCTCCACCGTCTCGGCCGCGCGCATCACCTGCTCGCGGGTCGGCATCAGCATCCGGCGGTTCTCGAGCGCCCAGCCGTAGTACTGGGAATGCGCGATCTCGACGCGGCGTGCGCCGAATTCGAGCGCCATGTTCACCAGCGGCTCGATGTTCTCGATGTTGGCGCGGTGGATGACCGCGTTGATCGTCAGCGGCAGGCCGAGCTCGAGCACCCAGCCGGCGAAGATCCGCTTCTTCTCATGCGCGCCCTTGAGCCCCGCGATGCGGTCGGCGGTGTCGGGCAGCGCGTCCTGGATCGACAGCTGGACGTGGTCCAGGCCCGCGGTGGCGAGCTCCTCGAGCTTCTCCCGGGTGACGCCGATCCCGGAGGTGATGAGGTTGGTGTAGAGCCCGACCTTCACGGCGTGAGCGGTGAGCTCCACGATGTCCTTGCGAGCCGTCGGCTCGCCGCCTGAGAGGTGGAGGTGCAGCACCCCCATGGCGGCGGCTTCGGAGAACACCCGCTTCCAGGTCTCGGTGTCGAGTTCGCCGGAGCGCTTGTCCAGCTCCACAGGGTTCGAGCAGTAGGGGCAGGACAGCGGGCAGCGATGCGTCAGCTCGGCAAGCATGCCGAGCGGCGCCGGCGGCGGCACGCGGGCCGCTTCCGCCGGATTTGGGATCGTCATGTCGTTCATGGCTTCGGCCTCCTCAGCCGAGGTCCAGCACGCGCTTGTTGGCGAGGTCAGCAAGCATCGCCTTGACGTCCGTCTCGATCGTCTCGCGCGGCGCCGCATAGGCGGTCGCCAGATCATCGACGATCGCGGAGACCGTCCTCACCCCGTCGCAGCGTTCGAGCACTGCGACGGCGATGGCGTCCGGATGCAGCACGCGCTCCGGCGCGAGCAGCAGCCACTGGTTGCGAACCTCGTCCCTCCGCAGGCGTACGCCCCGCGGAAGGCTCGGCGTGGCGTCGGACGAGACTTCCGTCATTCCGCCGCCTGCCGATCAGCCTGGTCCGCCGGCCGGAACGCGTCGGGCCACGGCTTGGCATACAGATAGGCATGCTCGAGCGCGTCCAACATGGTCCACAGCATCGAGCACTTGAACTCCAGCGCGGCGATCACCGCCTGCTGCTGCTCGGGCGTCCGCGCGTGCGTCTTGCAGTAGTCGAGCGCGAAATCGCTGTCGCGCTTGGCCTGCACAGGCCGCGCGGTGAAATAGGCGAGCGTCTCCTGCGTGACGTAGTCGTAGTTCGCCAGCATCCCCGAGACGCGGGTCGCGATCACCATCGGCGAGAACAGCTCGGTCAGCGAGGAGGCGACAGCCTCCAGCAGCGAGCGATCGCGCACGAAGGTCATATAGGCGTTCACCGCGAACTTCGTGGCGGGCAGGGCCAGCTCGCCGCTCATCACGACGCCGCGGTCGAGGCCGAGATCGTCGGTCAGCTTCAGCCACTTGGCGATGCCGCCTTCGCCTTCGCGCTCGCCGTCATGGTCGATGATGCGCTGCCGCCATTCGCGGCGCAGCTGCGCGTCCTCCATCCGCGACAGGATGATGGCGTCCTTCTGCGGGATGCAGGCCTGATAGAGGTAGCGGTTGAGAGCCCAGGCCTCGACCTCGCCGCGCGAGCACGCGCCGGACTGCAGCCGCAGCTGGAACGGATGGAGGTGGTGGTAGCGAGTAGCGCCGACCTCGCGAAGGCGCTCCTCAAGCTGGCTCGCGGTGAGCAGATCCGACATCGCAATCCTCCGCAGTCTATGCCGCGGTTGACCCGCGATCCTGTCGTTCGACGGAGCGGACGGCCTCTCCGACCGTCACCTCGAGCCCGTCTTCCGACACTTCCCAGCCATGATCCTCGACGGTCCGCCGCTGGGGCGAGCCGGAAATGAGAATCGGGTTCGTGTTGTTGATGTGAATGTAGATCTTGCGACCAACATTCACGCCGTCAAAGGCCGTCATGGACCCGCCGTCGCCCGAGAGCGGCACGTGCCCCATGCGTCGGCCGGTCTTCTCGCCGACGCCCGCCTTTCGCATTTCGTCGTCTTCGAACACCGTCCCGTCGAACAGCAGAACGTCGGCGCCGTTGACCCGCCGCAGCACGTCGTCGTTCACGACCGCGCATCCGGGGATGTAGACCAGACGCCGGCCGTCCTTGCGGATGTCCACGCCGACCGTATCGCCGGAGCTGTCGCCGATCTTCAGGTTCTCGGTCTCGAGATACAGCGGGACCTTGCCCGGCACCCCGAAGAACTCGATCGTCGCGTCGTCGATCGTGAAAGGCCTGTCGAGCTCGACCGTCCGCCGGCCGACGACGTCCTTCGCCAGAACGCCGAAGATCGGGTTCGCGTCGAGCACCGCGGAAATCTGCGAGGTGGCGTAGACGGTCAGAGGCGAACGTTCACGCAGCGTGATCAGCCCGTCGACATGATCGACGTCGCCATTGGTGAGAACCACCGATCGGATCGGAGTCTCGCGCAGCCCGGTCGGCTGCAGCTTCGGCGTTGCCAGGATCTGCGAGCGCAGGTCCGGCGATGCGTTGAACAGCGTCCAGGTCCCACAACCGGTTTCGACCGCGATCGAGGACTGGGTGCGGCGCTTGACGCGCGGGTCATTGTCCCACGCCAGAGCGCACACCGGACAGCGGCAATTCCACTGAGGAAAGCCGCCGCCGGCAGCTGATCCGAGAACGATCATCCGAAGAGACATGGCGAAAGCCGATCCTTCCTCAGATCGTCCCGAATACAGTCACGGCTTCAGCTCAGAGCTCGGCCGGGCTGTACGACGTGACTTCGAGACCGACGGGGGTCTCTTCGACGATCGGAGCGGTCCAAATGGCCATGATAGCCTCCTAAGGGTTCCCTAAGACTTCGCACCTTCGAAAAGCGGAGTCGCTCCTCTTGGCGCGTCACGGAAGATAGCTTCGTGCGCAGAGCCGCGCCAGCGCGCGCCGCCTTAAATCTTGGTAATCCAAGCGCTTGATCCTCAAGAACTTCTTAGGATTGCGGGCCTCCACCGAGAGGCGCAGCGAAGCCGCGCGCCACATGATCGCCCCATTTGGAGCCGGGCCGTCGGGCGATTTAGCCCGGTGGCGCCAAGGCTTGACTGAGCTTGCCGGCGTGATCATTGTCCGCGCCATGAACGCCGCCGGACGCGCCGACGCCACCAACCGGATCGTCATTAACTGCGCATAGCTGAGGCTGGCCGCGGCGGTTTTTTCTTGATCTTTTGCGAGAAGAACGACACCCCGGCCCACGAGGAGGACGGGGCGTGACCACGCTCAAGCTCTACAATTCGCTGACGCGCTCGAAGGATCCGTTCGCGCCGATCGATCCGCAGGACGTGCGGATGTATGTGTGCGGCCCGACGGTTTATGACCGGGCGCATATCGGCAACGCCCGCCCGGTCATCGTCTTCGACCTGCTGTACAGGCTGCTCCGCCACGTCTACGGGGCCGAGCACGTCAAATATGTCCGCAACATCACGGACGTGGACGACAAGATCAACGCGCGCGCGGCCGAGCGGAAGATCTCGATCCAGGAACTGACCGCTGAAACCGCGCGCGGTTTCCACGCCGACGTCGCCGAACTCGGCTGCCTGCCCCCGACCGAAGAGCCCCGCGCCACGGAGTATATCTGCCGGGGCGAAGGCGAGCTCGACATGGTCAAGCTCGTCGAGCGGCTGCTCGAGCGTGGCCACGCCTATGAGGCGGACGGGCACGTGCTGTTCGATGTCGCGTCGATGCCGGCCTATGGGCGCCTCGCGCGCCGCTCGCTCGGCGAGATGGAGGCGGGCGCCCGCGTCGAGGTCGCGGCCTACAAGAGGGGGCCGATGGACTTCGTGCTGTGGAAGCCCTCCCGGGAGGGCGAGCCGGCCTGGCCGAGCCCGTGGGGCATGGGGCGGCCGGGCTGGCACCTCGAGTGCTCGGCGATGGCGGCCGCTCTGCTTGGCGAGGTGTTCGACATCCATGGCGGCGGGATCGACCTGATCTTCCCGCACCACGAGAACGAGATCGCGCAGTCGACCTGCTGCTTCGGCCATGAACGGATGGCCAATGTCTGGCTGCACAACGGCTTTGTGCAGGTCGAGGGCGAGAAGATGTCGAAGTCGCTCGGCAACTTCGTCACCATCCGAGAGGTGCTGGCCGACTGGCCTGGCGACGTCGCCAGGCTCGCGATGTTCGCGGCGCATTACCGTCAGCCGATCAACTGGACCCTCAAGGGCCTGCAGGAGGCCGAGCGGACGCTCGGGCAGTGGTTCGAAGCCGCCGCGGCGGACGCCGATCCGCGGCCGGCGCCCGGCGTGATCGAGGCGCTCGCCGACGACCTCAATACGCCGAAGATGATCGCCGAGATGCACCGGCTGCGCTCCGAGGGCGGCCGCAAGGCGCTGTCGGGGACGCTCCGCTTCCTGGGTTTCCGGCAGGAGGCCTACGAGGACTGGCGGGCCGCGCGGGCCCCGGAGCAGTCGCTGCCGACCGAGGAGATCGAGCGTCTGATCGACGCCCGCATCGCGGCGCGCCGGGAGCGCAACTTCGCCGAGGCGGACCGCATCCGCGACGAACTGCTCGCGAAAGGCGTCGTGCTGAAGGACAGCGCCACGGGCACAAGTTGGGAAGTCGCGAGATGACCCGGGAGCGCCTCTATCTGTTCGACACCACGCTGCGTGACGGCGCCCAGACGGCGGGCGTCGACTTCACGCTCCAGGACAAGATCCTGGTGGCGCGGCTGCTGGACGGATTGGGCGTGGACTATGTCGAGGGCGGCTTCCCCGGCGCGAACCCGACGGACACCGAGTTCTTCTCCGCGCCGCGCACCGCGCGCGCGCGTTTCACCGCCTTTGGCATGACGAGGCGCGCGGGCCGTTCGGCTTCGAACGATCCCGGACTTCAGGGCGTGCTGCGAGCCGAGGCCCAGGCCTGCTGCTTCGTCGCGAAGAGCTGGGACTTCCACGTCGTCGAGGCGCTGGGGATCTCGCTGGAGGAAAACCTCGAGCAGATCCGCGAGACGGTGGAGGCGTCCGTCGCCGCCGGCCGCGAGACGATGATCGACTGCGAGCACTTCTTCGACGGCTTCAAGGCCAATCCGTCCTACGCGCTTGCCTGCCTGGAAGCTGCGATCAACGCGGGCGCCCGCTGGGCGGTGATGTGCGACACGAACGGCGGCACGACCGTCGAGGAGGTCGCGACGATCGTCGCGCAGGCGGCAAGCGTCGTTCCGGGCGAAAGGCTGGGCATCCACGCCCATGACGACATGGGGCTCGGCGTCGCCAATTCGCTCGCCGCCGTGCGCGCCGGCGCGCGGCAGATCCAGGGCACGCTGAACGGCCTCGGCGAGCGCTGCGGGAACGCGAACCTGACGACGCTGATCCCGACCCTGAAGCTGAAGCCCGAATTCGCCGAGCGCTTCGAGATCGCCGTCAGCGACGAGGCGCTGGCGTCTCTGTCGCAGCTTTCGCGCTCCTTCGACGAACTGTTGAACCGGCCGGCGAACCGCTACGCGCCCTATGTCGGCGTCAACGCCTTTGCGACCAAGGCCGGGATCCACGCATCCGCGATCCTGAAGAACCCGCGCACCTATGAGCACGTGCCCCCGGAAAGCGTCGGCAACCGCCGCCGTCTTCTGGTGTCCGACCAGGGCGGAAAGTCGAACCTGCTCGCCGAACTCGCCCGCGTGGGCGTGGAGGCGGACCGCGGCGACCCCCGGGTCGACGCGCTCCTCGCCCTCGTCAAGGAACGTGAGGCGCAGGGCTACGCCTATGAGGGCGCAGACGCCTCCTTCGCGCTGCTCGCCCGCCGCGCTCTCGGCCGCGTGCCGGATTATTTCTCCGTCGAGAGCTTCCGCGTGATGGTCGAGCGCCGGCACAACGCCGTGGGCGAACTCGTCACCGTTTCCGAAGCGGTCGTGAAGGTCGTGGTCGACGGCGAGCCGCTGATCACGGCGGCGGAGGGGATCGGTCCGGTGAACGCGCTCGACCTGGCGCTTCGCAAGGACCTCGGGCGATACCAGCCCTTCATCACGGACCTGAAGCTCACGGACTACAAGGTCCGCATCCTGAACGGCGGCACCGAGGCGATCACCCGCGTGTTGATCGAGTCGACCGACGGCAAAGGCGAAAGCTGGACCACGGTGGGAGTGTCGCCGAACATCATCGACGCCTCGTTCGAGGCGCTGGTCGACAGCGTCACCTACAAGCTCTTCAGGGCCGGCGCGCCGGCTGGCGCGTCCTCACTCGCCGAAGCTTGCGGCGCGTAGCGACTCCGACGCGAACTGGCGGCGGTACAGCACGATCCACACGACGATGCTGGACGCGATCAGCACCACCGGGCTGAGGAACCAGCCCAGATAGGCGAGCACGAAGAACAGCGAGCGCAGGCCGCGGTTGAAGTGCCGCCCGGCCTCGATGTTCATGCGCGCGGCCCGCTCGACGGCGATCTCCATCTCGGGCGTGCCGCGCATGTCCGGCGGCGGCGCGGCGACGATCAGGATCGAGCAGTAGTTGAACAGCCGGTACGCCCAGACGAACTTGAAGAAGATGTAGACGAAGATCGCCGAGAACCCGACCACCTTGACGTCGTAGAGCTGGGGCGTGGTGGCGACGCCGAAGGGCAGGGCGGCGAACACTTCGATCGCCTGCTGGCTCGCCTGAAGGGCGGCGAGGCCGCCGCCGATCGCGATCAGCGACGTCGAGGCGAAGAAGGCGGAGCCGTTCTGCAGGCCCTGCATGGTGATCGAGTCGGGCATCCTGGCTTCGCGCGCGCTCATGCGCCCCATCCACTCGCGGCGGCGTCGCGCCATCACGGAGCTGAGCCCGCCGGGCGACAGCTCAGAGACGAGGTGATGGACGAACCAGACCCCGAAGAAGACGCAGAGCGCCACGAGGTCCAGCGCCGTGAAGGGGCTCACGGGCGCGACCCCGAGCAGGGCCCGGCGCTCACAGCAACCCCAGCATGCGCAACTCCGTGACGAGATGCGTCGGCAGCCCCGGCGCGCGTCGCTCGTCCTCCGCAAGATCGGCCGGGGCGTCGGCGTGCGGAAGATAGCGCCAGCCCTGGAACGGCCGCCGCGGCGCAGGCCGCACCGGAACGAGCTCCGGCAGCAGGACCAGTTCGCAGCGCTCTACGCCGTCCGCGCCCGTGACGGATCTCAGGTCGAGGAGAGGCTGTCGGACCAGGATGACGCCCTTGATCACCCAGTAGAGCGAGCCGCCGTCGAGAAGCTCGGCGGCGCGCTTCGGCGCCATCCGGGTGACATGGACCTGCTCCTCCGGGGCTCCCCGTCGGCGGCGCTCCGCCATGCGCTCGTCGATCCAGCCGCGGAGGTCTTCCGGCGAATCGCATCCCACACAGAGCTTTTGCAGATGAAGCGGCATGCGCGATCGCCGGGCCCCTGTGTGCGGAGGCTAGTAGCCCAGCCCCGGAGCTTCCTGCCAGCCCGCGACCGTCATCTTGTTCCTCAGGCTCGCGCACGGCATCAGCGTCACGCCTTGAAGAACCGGCACGCGCCGACGGTTGGCCTTGGACAGAGCGTCGATCGTCTCGCGGCAGGCGATGATCTGCAGCCCCCGGGCGCCGCGCGTCGCCTCCGCGAGCTGCATCTGAACCGTCGAGGTGCCCGGGATCACGACGATGACGCCGGAGTTCGCGAGGATCACCCGGAACTGCCGGCCACGGCCCCCCTTCACGAAGTCAGCGCCGGCGCGCACCGCCCGCAGAAAGGCGGACGGGTCGTGGCGATCGACGCCGACGAACTGCCTGTCGCCCGGGGCGGCTTCTGCGGGAGCGGCCAGCGCCGCGCCCGCCAGGCAAAGAACGGCGACTGCCCGCTTGAGCGCGACCATCCGAACCTCCCGCGACACTGCGCTCTCACTCTTCGTTCGAGAGCAGGCCCTTGAACATGTGCTCGATGAAGTTCTGCTCCTGGCCGGCCGTAGGCGTGACCTGGTTCCGGAAGTCGAACACGCGGCCGTCCTTCATGCCGTAGTCGGCGATTTTCTCGACCCTGCGGTTCTGGTCGAAGAAGATCGCGAGCACCCGCTGATCCGTGATCTTCGGGTTCATGAAGGCGACGGGCCGGTGGGTCTTCTGCGAGATGTAGTAGAAAACCTGGCCCTTGAGGGTCGCGGTCGTCGAGGGCGTCCCGAGCACGACGAGGACCTGCTCCTGGCTGGAGCCCACCGACACCTGCTGAAGGGCGCTCTCGGAGAAGACATAGCCTTTCGACTGGTCCTCTGCGCAGCCGGCGGCGCCCAGCGCCAGAGCCGAGGCCACGATGAGACCGGCCGTGCGGACCAGCGCCGGCGAACCCTTGATGCCCATGCTCGAAGCTTCCTCCCCAAACGCTACTCGACGGGCGCCTCTACATGGCGCCGGCGCAACGCGTCCTCCGCCCCTGAGGCTTGCCGCTCCGCCGCTCTTGGCGTACCTCGCGGGAGGTCCCAGTTCAACAGTGGAGGCGCGCGGCCGGCGTCTCGTCTCGGGCGGCGCGGCGATGATCTTCGGGCTTCTTAAAAGGCGAGCCGCCGCCGAACCCACTCCGGCGGAGCGGATCTACGCCGCCCTCGTCCTTGAGGCCAGGAGGCCGGAATTCTACCGCGACCTCACTGTCCCGGACACCTTGCCGGGGCGCTTCGAGCTTATCGTGCTGCATGCGGTGCTCTATCTCCGAAGGCTGCGTTCGGAGGGTCCGGAGGCCGCCGCGAGAGCCCAGGAGGTCGTCGAGGAGATGTTTCGCAGTCTCGATGCAAGCTTGCGTGAGATGGGTGTGGGAGATCTCTCTGTCGGCAAGAAGATGAAGCCGATTATCCGCGCCTTCTACGACGGCGCCGCCCAATACGACGCGGCGCTCGATCGTCGTGACGAACAGGCGCTGGCGGCGGCTCTCAGACGGATCGTGTATCGGGACGACCCCGCCGCTGCCGATGCGCCCGCCCGCCTCGCGACTTACGTCATCCTCGCGGCCGACGCGCTGCAGTCCCAGCCGGCCGAGGGTCTGATCCAGGTCGGCCCAGCTTTCCCGGCCATTCAGGAAGCCGCGCTTTGACCGACGCTCCGCTCTCCCGGCCGCTCCAGGCCGCCTCCGTTCCCGCCGAAGGGCTCGACATCGAGGTCGTGGCCTCGCCGGAGGAGCGCGAGGCCGTCGCCGCTTTGAACGACGTGCTTTCGGTGGAATCGCTGGTCGCCCGCCTCCATGTCCGCCCCTTCGGCTCGGACGGGCTGGAGGTCAGCGGCTCCGTCCAGGCACAGACGACGCGGACCTGCGTCGTCACGCTGGAGCCGTTCGAGGAGGCGGTCCGCGAAGACGTGTCGGTCCGATTCTCGCCGCGGGCTGCGCCGGTCGGCGGGGAGCAGGACGTTGACGAGGACGGTCCGGACCCGCTGGTCGGCGGCGTCGTGGATCTCGGCGCGGTGACCTCCGAGTTCTTCACGCTTGGTCTTGATCCGTACCCGCGCAAGCCGGGGGCGGCCTTCGAGCTGGAGGAGGGCGGGGCGGGCGCCGAGTCGCCCTTCGCGATCCTGCGTCGCCTCAGCCCCAACGGTTCGGACGAACGTTGAGCCTGAGGTCCATGAGGGTTGCCACCCGAGCGGTAGACGCTATGGTCCGCCCGCGTCCGAACCGCCGCACGTCACCGGTTCTTCTCGGCGCCTCAATCGCGTAGAGCACGGTCTCCGGCTTCAAAGACGAATGATAGACAAGGTTTGCATCGCACTCGACGCCATGGGGGGCGATCACGGCCCCGAGGTCGTCGTGCCCGGAGCCGCGATCGCGCTCACCCGCAAGCCTGACACGAGCTTCCTGTTCGTCGGGGACGAGGCTCGCATCCGTCCGCTGCTCGACGCGCATCCGCAGCTCGCGGCGGTCTCCGAGATCCAGCACACGGACGTCGCCGTGCGGATGGAGGACAAACCCAGCGTCGCCCTGCGCCAGGGCCGCCGCAGGTCGTCCATGTGGCTCGCGCTCGAGGCCGTGAAGGCGCGCCGCGCCCATGTCGCGGTGTCCGCCGGCAACACGGGCGCGCTGATGGCCATGTCGCGCTTCTGCCTCAGGATGCTGCCGGACATCGACCGTCCGGCCATCGCCGCGATCTGGCCGACCCTGCGCGGCGAAAGCATCGTGCTCGACGTCGGGGCCACGATCGGCGCGGACGCCAAGCAACTGGTCGACTTCGCCGTCATGGGGTCCGCGATGGCGCGCATCCTGTTCGACATCGAACGCCCGACCGTCGGCCTCCTGAACGTCGGCGTGGAGGAGATCAAGGGCGTCGAGCAGGTCAAGGAGGCCGCCCGGCTGCTGAAGGAGCAGGCCTTTCCGGGCATGGACTTCCGCGGCTTCGTGGAGGGCGACGACATCGGCAAGGGCTCCGTCGACGTCGTCGTCACGGAGGGCTTCTCGGGCAACATCGCCCTCAAGACCGCCGAGGGCACCGCGCGTCAGATCGGCGAATACCTCCGCTCGGCCCTCGGTCGAACATTTCTGTCGAAGATCGGTTATCTCCTGGCGAAGCACGCCTTCGACACTCTCAAGGACAAGATGGATCCCCGTAAGGTGAATGGCGGCGTTTTCCTCGGATTGGATGGCGTAGTGATCAAGAGCCATGGCGGCACCGACGCGGAGGGCTTCGCGTCCGCGGTGGAGCTCGGCTACGACATGGCTCGCTATGACCTGACGGCCAAGATCCTGCAGGGTCACGTCCATGAGCGCGCCGCGATGGCCGCGGGTCTGGCGAGCGCCACGGAGCCGGCTCTCGCCGAGGCCGCCTCGTGACCCGCATCCGCTCCGTCGTAAAGGGCTGCGGATCCTATCTGCCGGCCGAAATCCTCACCAATGACGACCTCGCCAAGACGGTCGACACCTCGGACGAATGGATCGTCCAGCGGACCGGCATCCGCAGCCGCCACATCGCGGCGGCCGGCGAGATGACCTCCGACCTCGCGACGGCGGCCGCCAAGGCCGCGCTCGCCGACGCCGGGCTCGACGCCTCCGACATCGACCTGATCGTGCTCGGCACCTCCACTCCGGACAACACCTTCCCGGCGACCGCGACTTCGGTGCAGGCGGCGCTCGGCATCACGCACGGCTTCGCCTTCGACGTGCAGGCGGTCTGCTCCGGCTTCGTCTACTCGCTCGCGATCGCGGACAAGTTCCTGACCTCGGGGCAGCATCGGCGCGCGCTGGTGATCGGGGCCGAGACGTTCTCGCGCATTCTGGACTGGACTGACCGAACGACCTGCGTGCTGTTCGGCGACGGCGCCGGCGCGGTGGTCCTGGAGGCGGTCGAACAGGCCGGCACGTCCGAAGACCGCGGCATCCTCACGACGCATCTGCGGTCGGACGGACGACACAAGGCGAAGCTGTTCGTCGACGGCGGCCCGTCCTCGACCGGCACCACCGGCCACGTCCGGATGGAGGGCCGCGAGGTGTTCCGCCACGCAGTCGGCATGATCACCGACGTGATCCACGACGCCTTCGAGGCCACCGGCGAGAGCGCGGAGACGATCGACTGGTTCGTGCCGCATCAGGCGAACCGGCGGATCATCGACGCGAGCGCGCAGAAGCTCGGGATCGCGCCGGAGAAGGTGGTGGTGACCGTGGACCATCACGGCAATACCTCGGCCGCGTCCATCCCGCTCGCCCTCGCGGAGGCGCGGGCGGACGGACGGATCGCGGAGGGCGACCTCGTCCTGCTCGAAGCCATGGGCGGGGGATTCACCTGGGGGTCGGCGCTGCTGCGCTGGTAGGCAGAATATCCCTGACGGCGTCGGAGATTAGGAGCGTTGACCGCCGCTGGCGGGACACATAGCCTTCGGGGGTCGAAAGACGCGGCGACAGATCGCGCGGACGACCTCAAGGGCAGAGGGAACGGGGGATGACGGGGCGCACCGTTACACGTGCGGATTTGTGCGAGGCGGTCTACCAGAAGGTCGGCCTGTCACGCACCGAGTCCGCCTCGTTGGTTGAGATGGTTCTGGCCGAAATCGGCGACTGCCTGGAACGCGGCGAGACGGTCAAGCTCTCGTCGTTCGGGTCCTTCGTCGTGCGCGACAAGGGACAGCGGGTCGGTCGCAATCCGAAGAGCGGGCAGGAGGTTCCGATCCCGCCGCGCCGCGTCATGGTGTTCAAGCCGTCGAACATCCTGAAGAGCCGGATCAACCACATCGAAGAACCCGCGACGAAGAGGAACGGCTCGGCTTGACGTTCGATCCCGGCGACGCTGCACGCGAGGGCGGCAAGGACCCCGGCGCGTTCCGCACCATCAGCGAGGTGGCGGAGGAGCTCGGCCTGCCGCAGCACGTGCTGCGTTTCTGGGAGACCCGCTTTCCGCAGATCAAGCCGATCAAGCGGGGAGGCGGCCGGCGCTACTACCGCCCGAACGACGTGGATCTCCTTCGCGGCATCAAGCAGTTGCTCTACGGGGAAGGCTACACGATCCGCGGCGTGCAACGGATCCTGCGCGAGCAGGGCGGCCGGAAGGCGGCGATTCTCGCGGCTGCAGGTGGAAGCGCGGAGACCGACGCGTCCGCCGGGCCCGGGGCGTCCTACGGACTGGCGGGCGGCGCAGCCGGACCCGAAGTCTGGGCGCCGCGTGGAAAGCGGGAGACGCCGAGGCCGGACCCGGTCCCCGAAGAGCAGACCTATTCCGAGGACACGGAAGAGGACGATGGTCCGTCCTCGGCCCCCGTTTCTGTGAGCCCCGTCCCTCCGGCCCCGGTTTCGCCGGGGCTCTCGCCTGAGCAGATCGCCCGCCTGACCGCGGCGCTGCAGGAGCTGCGCGCATGTCGCCGTCTGCTGGACCAGCGGTCGTGAGGTCCGGACGAATGGAGGGCTTCGCCTTCCCGCCAGCCGGGTAACCGGCTATAAAGGTATCGGGGTGTGATGCGGGGGGCGGCTCTTTTGGGCGTGGCGCGTAAGAGCCGGAGAAGCGCGGCGGGTTTCGTCGTCGCTGCCGCCTGTCTTGCAGGCGGTCACGGCGACGCGCTGGCTCAGGCGCCGTCCGGCCCGCCGCCGGCCGCCGCCGCGGCTGTTCCGGGCATCAGCTACGACACCCGTTTCGTGGTCGACGGCGGCGACGCGGCCGTCGAGAAGATCGCGCGCGAGACCTCCTCGCTGCAGACTCTCCAGAAGGACGCGCCGCCCGGTCCACCTGGCCTCGTCGGACGCGCCAAGGCTGATATCGAACGCATCGCCGCCGCCCTGGCTGCCACTGGCCGCTACGCAGCGACCGTGGACGTGACCATGGCGGGCGTTTCCGTCATCTCCCCAAGCGCGGCCGACGCCGCGCAGCGGGCGCGGAAGCCGGTGCCCGTGGTCGTGCGGGTGAATCCGGGACCCGTGTTCACGCTGGGGCGCGTGCGCATCGAGAGCCTCGACTCGGGCGCCGGCAAGGCCGCCTCGCTCGAGCCCCGCAAGGTCGGCCTCGTTCCCGGACAGCCTGCGCCGTCGACGGCGATTTTCTCGGCCGAATCCAGGATCGTTGACGAATTGCGGGACGACGGCTACCCGTTCGCGGCCGTGAAGGGGCGCGACGTCGTCGCCGACCACGCCCGGCGCCAGCTCGACGTCACGATCAAGGTGGCCGCCGGACCGCGCGCGCCGTTCGGGAACGTCACGGTCACGGGAACGCGCGAAGTCGACCCTGCGGTCGTGCTGGGACGTGTGCCGTTCCGGCCCGGGGAGCGTTACAGCCCCAAGAAAATCGCCGAGCTCCGCACCGAGCTCGCCAAGCTCGATGTGTTCTCCTCGATCCGGATCCGCGAGGCTACGGCCCCGGACGCTCAGGGTCGCGTGCCGGTCGTGATCGAGGTCGAGGAAAAGAAGTTCCGCTACGTCGGCGCGGGCGTGAAGTACGACACGATCGACGGCGCCAGCGTCAACGCCTTCTGGGGCCATCGCAACCTGTTCGGCGGCGCCGAGAAGCTGCGGATCGACGCCGGCGCGTCGCGGCTCATCACCAACAAGCCCCGGGATTATGAGTACGCGCTCAAGGCGCATTTCGAGAAGCCGGGGATCTGGACCGGGTTCGACGATCTGCTGGTCGATCTCGAGGCGCTGCGCGAGCGGCCGGACGCCTATGACCGCGACGGCGTCCGCGGGGCGGTCGCGATCCGGCGGCGCCTGACGAGCGAGCTGTCCATTCAGGCAGGCGTCGAGGTCGAGGCTTCGACCATTCGGGACACCTTCGGGGAGAAGGATTATTTGCTCGCCGGCGTCCCGCTGCTCGCGACCTTCGACAACACCGACAGCGCGCTCGATCCCACCAAGGGCATCCGGGCCACGCTGAGCGCCGCGCCCTATTACAACTTCCAGGGCGACACCAAGAGCCTGAACATCTTCAAGGGGCAGGTCTCGAGCTATCTCAGCTTCGACGAGGCGCACCGCTTCATCCTGGCCGGCAAGATCGGCGTCGGGTCGATCATCGGCCCGAAGGATCTCGCGGACGTTCCGGCCAACAGGCGCTTCTTCGCCGGCGGCGGGGGGTCGATCCGCGGCTTCGCCTATCAGAGCGCGAGCCCGTACTGCACGCCGATCACTCCGCGGCCGAAGCACGCGCTGAAATGCGACGACGACACGCCGATCGGCGGGCGCAGTCTGCTCGAGGCCTCGATCGAGGCGCGCATCAAGGTGACGGACACGATCGGGATCGTGCCCTTCGTCGACGCCGGAGCGGCCTTCGACAAGACCTATCCGGACTTCAGCGAGAACATCCGGGTCGGCGCGGGCGTCGGCCTGCGGTACTATACGGCGATCGGCCCGATCCGCGTCGACGTGGCGACCCCGGTGGTGGGCCGCAGCAAGAACGACTCGCGCGTCGCGCTCTATATTGGCATCGGGCAGGCGTTCTGATGACCGGAGCGGCGACGATCCTATCCGCCGAGGCGGGGGAGGCGACCTGATGGCCATCCTGAAGCGCGCCCTTATCGTGCTCGGCGTCCTGTTGCTGATCCCGGTGGTCGTGCTGGCGGCCGCCTTCTTGTACCTGACCACGGCGCCAGGCCTCGCCACGGTCGCGAGCCTCACCTCGCGCTATGCGAGCTCCGCCGACGCCAAGATCTCGATTGGCAAGATCGAGGGGTCGTTCCCGACGGATCTGACCGTTCGCGACCTGCGGCTCGCCGACCGCAAGGGCGAGTGGCTCGCGGTCGACCGCGCCCGGATCGTCTGGTCGCCGCTGCAGCTGTTCTCCCGCAAGCTGACCGTCGATCTGATCGACGTCGGACACGTCCAGGTCGCTCGGACGCCGGAGATCCCTCCGTCCGAGGAGCCGGAGGTTCCGGTTGATCCCGACGCACCGCTGTTCCCGCAACTGCCCATCGAGATCCGCCTGGGCCGGCTGCTGCTTGCCGACCTGGATCTCGCCCAGCCTGTGATCGGGGCGCCCGCGAGACTGTCGGCGAGCGCTTCCGCGACGATCCGTCAGCCGTCGGAAGGCGTCGCGGCGGAATTCGAGCTGCGCCGCATCGACGGCGTCGCGGGGCAGGTCGAGGGCAAAGGCAGGTTCATCCCCGCCAACGAAGGCGTCGAGCTCACGCTCAAAGGGAGCGAGCCCGCCGGGGGCTTGGTGGCCCGTCTGGCAGAGATACCGGGACTGCCGCCGATCAATATCGGCGTGCAGGGGTCTGGGACGCTGGACGCATTGCGGGCGCAACTCGTTCTGACCGCTGGCGAGCAGGGGCGCATCGACGGCGCCGCCGAGGTCAACCGGGAAGGCAAGGCGCGCCGCATCAAGATCGGCCTCAACGGTGACGTGAGCCGCCTTGTTCAGCCCGCCTACGCGTCGCTGGTCGAAGGAACGACCAGGCTCACCGCTGAGGCGCTCGCGCCCGACGAGGGGCCGATCGAGATCAGCGACGTCACGCTCGACGCGCGATCGCTCCAGGCCGGCGTGCGCGGAACCGTCGACCCCACGGCGGAGACGATCGCGATCTCCTACGACCTCAAGGCCGGCCAGGTTAGCCGCTTCGGCGGCGTGCTGCCGGCTGGCCTGAGCTGGGTCTCGCTGGCCGCCAGCGGCACTGCCAACGGACCGCTGGACCATCCGGAGATCAAGGCGACGATCGACGGCGGCGGCCTCGCCGCGCCCCAGGGCGGCGCCGAGACGGCGCGCATCGTTCTGACCGCGACCCCGGACGGTCCTCTGACGCGGAACGACACGCGCGTCGCGGCGGTGATCGACGCGACCGCGAACGGGGTCAAATTCGCCGACGACCGCCTGTTCACGCTCGGGCGCGATCTGACGCTTTCGGCGGAAGGGACCACCACTCTCCGTGGCGAGGCCGATGTGCGCCGCGCCGAGATCAAACTCGCGGGCGCCGTCGCGACCTACGCCGGACAGGTCTCGCCCGAGGCCGCGAAGGGGCGGGCGACGCTGAAGGCGAGCGACCTGTCCACGCTTGCGCCGCTTGCCGGTCGGCCGCTGGCCGGCGCGGTCGACCTGACCTCCAATTTCGACCTCGCCTACGATCTGTCGCGCCTGTCGGCCGACATCGTCGGGGAGGGCAGCGGGCTCAAGACCGGCTATGCGCAGATCGACGCGCTTTCGGGCGGCGCGCTTTCGCTCAATGGCGGCGTGACGCGCGCCCCGGACGGCTCGTTCGCGTTCCGTGACCTGCGCGTCACCGGTGAGCATGTGCGGCTGACGGCCGACGGCTCAGCGACGCAGACGAACGCCGACGCCAAGGCTCGGGCCGAGGTGGACGATCTGGCGCTGGTCGACGCCCGACTGAGCGGCGCCGCGACGGTCGACGCGACCCTGAGCGGACGGCTCGAGGACCTCGGCCTCAAGGCCCGGTTGTCCGTTCCCGACGGCCGCGCCATGGATCGTCCGCTGAAGGACTTCGCGTTCGACGTCGACGCCGCGGACGTGACGGACAAGCTTCGCGCGGTCTTCGCCGTGGCCGGCTCGCTCGACGGCAAGCCGCTCCGGGGCGGCGGCAGGATCGTGACGGAGGAGTCCGGGGCGCGTCGCGTCGAGGCGCTCGACGTGACGATCGCCTCCGCGGTCATCAAGGGCGACGTCGCCGTTGCGCCTGCCGGGCTCGCGACGGGCGAGCTGGCGATCGAGGCCGCGGACCTTTCCGACCTGGGCGCGCTGGCGCTGACCGAGCTTTCGGGAAGCCTCAAGGGCGACGTCGCGCTGTCCGGCGAAGGCGACGTCCAGCGCGTCGTGATCAACGCCAAGGGCGCGGATCTCGCAGGCGCGGGCGCCCGCGCGGGTCAACTCGACGTCGCCGCGACCGTGATCGATCCCGCGGGCAAGATCAGGCTGGACGGAACCGCCAGCGCCGCGGGTCTCGCCTATGGCGACCACGCGATCGACAAGCTCGCTCTCATCGCCAGGGGCGCGCCCGACGGAATGGACGTCACGCTCGACATGAGCGCGCAGGGCTCGTCGGCGTCCGCCGCAGGGCGGGTGGTCTACGGCCCCGCCGAGACGAAGATCGACGTCGCCCGGCTCGATCTCGCCGGCGGCGGCAAGACCGGGTCGCTCAATGCGCCGGCTCAGTTTCGGCTGGTCGGCTCCGAATTGTTCATCGACGCCTTCTCGCTGCGGACGGGCGAAGGAGGGGTGCTGAACGTGGCCGGCAAGGCCGGCGGCCAGCTCGACCTGACGGTCGGCCTGCGCGCGCTGCCGCTCGCGCTCGGCAACGCGTTCACGCCCGGCCTCGGGCTCGGCGGCATGCTTGAAGGCGACGCCCGCGTGACGGGCCTGGCCTCGGCGCCGGAGGCGACCTTCAGCCTCAAGGGGCGCGATCTCTCGATCGCGCAGCTGCGCGAGGCGAAGGTCCCGCCGCTCGCGCTCGCCACCACGGGACGCCTCGAAGGCGATCGGGTCGTCACGGACACCCGCATCACCGGCGCTGGCGGCGTGAGCGTGACAGCGCAGGGCGCCGCGCCGCTGGGCGCCGGCGATCTCGACATGACGGTTGGTCTTCGCGCCGTGCCGCTCGCGCTGGCCAACGCCTTCACGCCCGACCTGGCTCTCGGCGGGGTCCTGCAGGGCGACGCCAAGCTCGCCGGTCCGCTTTTGGCGCCGCGCGGCACATATGACGTGAAGGTCGCCGACTTCGTCAGCGGCAGGGCGCAGGGCGTGCCGCCCCTCGCGATCGCGGCCAAGGGCGCCCTCGAGGGCGCGCGCGTGACCACGGACGTCACGATCACCGGCGGCGGCGGGATCAGCGTCTCGGCGCAGGGCGTCGCGCCGCTCGGCAAGGGCGACGTCGACATGACGATCGCGATCCGCGACCTGCCGCTCAAGCTCGTGAACGCGGTGCGGCCGGATCTCGGCCTCGGCGGCTCGCTGCGCGGAGACGTCCGGCTCAGCGGCCCGATCGAGGCGCCGCGCGGCAATTACGACCTCAAGGTTTCCGGCCTCACCGCCGCCATGGCCCAGGGCGTGCCGCCCTTGCAGATCACCACGCATGGCGCGCTCGAAGGTCGCCAGCTGACCACGCGGACTGTGGTGACCGGGGGCGGCGTCGATCTCTCCACGCAGGGCGTGGCGCCGATTGGCGACGGGGATCTCGACATGGACGTCGTCATCCGGTCGCTCCCGCTGCAGCTGGCCAGCGCGGTCGCGCCCGACGTGGACGTCAGCGGCACGCTTCGCGGTTCGGCGCGCCTCACGGGGCCGCTGGCAGGCCCCAGCGGCAACTATGACGTCACCGTCGTGGACGTCGCCTCGGGCAAGGCGCGCGGCGTGCCGGCCCTTCGCGTCGTGGCCAAGGGCGCGCTCGCGCCCAAGCGGATCACGACCGACGCGACGATCACGGGAGGCGGAGGCGTCGAGGCGACCGTGCAGGGCGCGGCTCCGATCGGCGACGGAGACCTCGATCTCGACGTCGGGTTGAAGGCGTTCCCGCTCGCCATCGCCAACGCCTTCGTCCCGCGGCTTGGCCTGGCGGGCGCCGCGCAGGGCGAGGCGAAGCTCCTCGGGCCGATCGCTGCGCCGCGCGGAACCTATGCGCTGCGGATCTCCGGCCTCGACGCCGCTCTGCTGAAGGGCGCGCCTCCGCTGCAGGTCGACACCAGCGGAACGCTGGAAGGCAAGCGGGTCACCACCGAAACCCGGATCACAGGAGGCGACCTCAACGTCGTCGCGAAGGGCTCCGCGCCGCTCGGCGACGGCGACGTCGACATGACGGCTTCGATCCGGGGGCTGCCGCTCGCGCTCGCCAACAATCTTCGTTCCGATCTCGGGCTCGCCGGGCTCCTGCAAGGCGACGTGAAGCTTTCCGGGCCGGTTCGGCGACCAATCGGAACTTACGATCTGCAGGTCTCCGATCTCGTCTCCACCCAGGCTAAGGGCGTCCCCCCGCTGAAGGTCGCGGCCCGAGGCGAGCTGCAGGGCGAGCGGGTGACGACGGACGCGACGGTCACGGGCGAAGGCGGGATCAGCCTCACCGCGAAGGGATCGGCGCCGCTTGGCGAGGGCGATCTCGACATGGCGGTCGCTGTGAGCCATCTGCCGCTCGCGCTCGCCAACAGCGTGCGCCCGGAGCTCGGTCTTGCGGGAACCGTCAGGGGCGACGCGACCGTGAAGGGTCCGGTGACCGCGCCCCGCGGGGATTATGACCTGACGATCGTTGATCTCACCTCGGCCGCCGCCAAGGGCGTGCCGGCGCTGAAGGTCGTGACCAAGGGGACGCTTGATGGTCAGCGCGTCACCACGGACACGGCGATCACCGGCGGCGGCGGGATCGAGGCGACCGCGCGCGGCTCCGCGCCGATCGGCGAGGGCGACCTCGACATGGACGTCGTCCTGCGGGAGCTGCCGCTCGCGCTCGCCAACGCGGTCCAGCCGAGCCTCGGCCTGGCCGGATCTTTGCGGGGCACGGCGAAGGTGGCGGGGCCGCTGACGGCGCCGCGCGGGACCTATGATCTTGCGATCGCAGGCCTGACTTCGACGCGAGCCAGGAGCGCGCCGCCGCTTCAGGTCACCGCACGCGGCGAACTTCAGGGCGAGCGGGTCACGACTGACGCCGTGGTGACCGGGGCGGGCGGCATCAACCTCACCGCGAAGGGTTCTGCGCCGCTCGCCGGCGCCGGCGCCGTGGACATGGCGGTCGCGGTCAGCGACCTGCCGCTGTCGCTCGCCAACGCGGTTTCGCCCGAGCTGGGCCTTGGCGGCAAGCTGAAGGCGAACGCCCAGGTGGGCGGCACGATCGCCGCGCCGCAGGGGACCTACGACCTCACCGTCACCGATCTCACGGCCGCCCAGGCGCGCGGCGTCGCTCCGCTGCAGATCGCCGCCAAAGGGAACCTCGAGGGTCAGCGCGTCACCACCGACGCCGCGATCACCGGCGGCGGCGGCGTGCGCGCCACCGCGAAGGGCGCGATCCCGCTCGGATCGGGCGACGCCGATCTCACGATCGACGTGGCGCGCCTGCCGCTCGCCATCGCGAATGGCTTCATGCCGAGCCTCGGCCTCGGAGGCTCGCTTGCAGGCTCCGCGCGGGTCACGGGACCACTCGCGGCTCCGGGCGGCCGCTATGATCTGCGCGTGACCAACCTCACCTCGGCGCAGGCGCGTGGCGTTCCGGCCATGACGGTGACCGCGAAGGGCGACCTCGCCAACGGGCGCGTCACCACGGACGCCGCCGTGACCGGAGGCGGCGGGCTGCGGTTGACCGCGAACGGCTCCGCGGCGCTGAGCTCGGCGGGCCCCCTGGATCTGACGGCGTTCGCTCGAGGCGCGACGAGGTTCAACGCCTCCTCGATCGCCGAAAGGGCCGCTTCCGCGGGATCCTTAGCCTGATTGACGTTCGCCATTTTCGGTCGCCTCGCGTCCGTACACCGTACCAACCGGTCGCTTCGAGGAGATCGTCGTCATCAGAATCGGGTCTCGGCCCAGACACTTGCCAAGACGAGCTAAGACTCTGCTGACGATCGGTCCCCCCTCCGTCCAGGCTCGCGCCAGCCCAGACGGCATTTCCGCAGCGGCGATGCTAACGAGCATCACCGGCTAAGAGAACCTTGGAATCCGCCGATTGGCAAACGTCGTTAACGGCTTGTTCACCATCTTCGTCGCCGCCGCCGCTCCCGGGGCGGACTGCGAGTCTCCCGCCGGGACGACCCGGGTCGCTCAGGCGACGCCCAGCTTCTTCTGAAGATTGCTCGAAGAGGTCGTGTACTGGAACACGATGCGCCTCTCCGGATCGATGCGGCGCGCCGCGGCCTGAGCCATCAGCGCGGCCTCGTGGAAGCCGGACAGGATGAGCTTCAGCTTGCCCGGATAGGCGTTGATGTCGCCGATGGCGAAGATGCCCGGGGTCGTGGTCTCGAACTTCTCGGTGTCGACCGGTACCAGGTTTTCGTTGAGCTGGAGCCCCCAGTCGGCGATCGGCCCGAGCTTCATGGTCAGGCCGAAGAACGGGAGCATGTCGTCGGCGGCGATCTCATGGGTCGAACCGTCGTCGCGCTTGACCCGCACCGCTTCGAGGACGCCGTTCTCACCGATCAGTTCCACGGCCTGGCCGAGGGCCAGGTCGATCACCCCGGCGTCGACCAGGGCGCGCATCTTGTTGACGCTGTCGGGCGCCGCGCGGAAGGCGTCGCGCCGGTGGAGCAGGGTGACGCGCGCGGCGAGGGGGGCGAGGTTCAACGTCCAGTCGAGCGCCGAGTCGCCGCCGCCTACGATCAGGACGTGGCGGCCCCGGAACGCCTCCATCCTGCGCACGGCGTAGTGCACCGACTTGCCCTCGAACGCCTCGACGCCCGGGATCGGCGGACGCTTCGGCTGGAAGGAGCCGCCGCCTGCGGCGATCACCACGACCTTCGTGTCGAACCGTTCGCCGCCATTGGTGCTCAGGAGGAACCGGTCGTCCGGCAGCCGCTCGAGCCCGGTCACCATCTCGGAGAAGTGGAAGGTCGGCTGGAACGGCTTGATCTGCTCCAGCAGATTGTCGGTCAGCTGCTGGCCCGTGACGACCGGCAGCGCCGGAATGTCGTAGATCGGCTTCTCCGGATAGAGCTCCGCGCACTGGCCGCCGGGCCGGTCGAGGATGTCCACGACATGCGCGCGGATGTCGAGCAGGCCGAGCTCGAAGACGGCGAAGAGCCCGACAGGGCCGGCTCCGACGATGACGACGTCGGTCTTGATGGTTTCAGTCATGAGCGTCCGGGAGAAGCTGGGCGGGGCGGGGAGCGTGCTCGCTGCGCCCACTATAGCGCTGGCCGGACGGCGTGGAACCTCGGTGAGGGGTCAGGCGCGCGCGAGGCGCCGCTCCCGGACAGGGTCGGAGACCGTCACGGCCGCGAGGTCGTCGAGCGGCGCAGTCGCGGCGATGACGCGATTGCGGCCGCCCGATTTGGCGGCGTAGAGCGCGACGTCGGCGCGCTTCAGCGCGTCGTCGATGCTCTCCCCGCGCCGCCACTCGCCCGCGCCGAAGCTGCAGGTGACGGTCAGGTCCGGGTCGATCTGCGGCAGGCTCGTCGCCGCGACCGCGACGCGCATGGCCTCGCAGAGCGAGGCGGCGTCCTTCACGGAGCAGCCCGGCAGCAGAATGCCGAACTCCTCGCCGCCGAGCCGGCCCACGATGTCGGCCCTCCCGCGCGCGAGGCCGGCGACCGCCTGGATGGCGATGTCGCCGGCGGCGTGACCATAGGTGTCGTTGATCTGCTTGAAGCGGTCGATGTCGAAGATCGCGACCGCGTCCAGCGCGTCCGGGGCTCGCGGCAGATCCTCCGCGGCTTCGAAGAAGGCGCGGCGGTTCAGCGTGCCCGTGAGGGCGTCGATCGTGGCGAGGCGGATCAGTTCGCTCTGCATTTCCGCGACCCGCGAGGCGACGCGGAGCCGGGCGAGAAGCTCTTCGGGCGCGGGCGGCTTGCCGATGAAATCGTCGGCCCCGCTGTCCAGCGCCTCGATGATGGTGCTGCGCTCGGAGGACGACGACATGACGAGCACGTAAAGCGGCCGGCGGGAGCCCGCGAGCGCCCGCGCCTGCCGGCAGAGCTCGAGGCCGGTCATGCCGTGCGGCTGGAGACTGGTGAAGAGAGCGTCGATCGCGAGGTCGGCGCGGATGTGGGCCAGGGCCGCCGAGGCGTCTGTGAAAAGGATCGTGTCGTGGCCGGCTTGCTCGAGCGGTCCGGCGACCAGCCTCAGCACGACTCTGCTCGGATCGACGATCACGATCTTCAACGCTCAGCCCCCGCCGGATGCAGGAGCCATGTTGCCGTGCAAAACGATAATGCCGGGTTTATCGCAACAGCGAAGGCTCAGCCCTGCCGCTCAGGGGTGGAGACGACCAGCCCGTCGAGCTCGGGGGTCACCTTGATCTGGCAGGACAGGCGGCTGGTCGGCCGGACGTCATAGGCGAAGTCCAGCATGTCCTCTTCCATCGGCTCGGGGCCGCCGACCTTCGCGGTCCACTGCTCGTCGACATAGACGTGGCAGGTGGCGCAGGAGCATGCGCCGCCGCACTCTGCGTCGATACCGGGAATGTCGTTGCGGATCGCCGCCTCCATGACGGTGGAGCCGGGCTCGGCCTGGACGGTGCGCTGTTCGCCCGCCGGATCGATGAACGTGATTTTCGCCATGAGTCGTCGCCGCAGGAGGAATGCGCCGACGTCCCCGCTGGCCGCGGCGCGTCGGTCACGCGCCGGCTGTCTAGAACGTTTCTCCCGGACGCGCCAGAAAGGCGGGCGCATCCGGCACAGGCAGGATCAGGAAGTCTGGGATCAGCGGTCGAGGCCGAAACGCAGCTCGATCGCGGAGGTCACCTCGGCGATGGCTTCCGCCAGCTCGGCCAGGGCCTTGCCGGTGGGCTCGCCGGCCTTGGCCGCGCGCTCGAGTTCGTCCGCCGCGAAGGCGACCCGGCTGGCGCCGACGCCGCGGGCCGAGCCCTTCAGCGTGTGCGCCACGTCGGCCCGCTCCGCAGGATTCGTCAGGTTCTCGAACCGGAAAAGCAGGATCCGGGCCTGACGGCGGAACAGCTCCAGGACTTCCCGCTCAAGCGAGCGGTCGCCCATCGTCTGGCGGTTGAGATGAACGACGTCGATCGCAGACGCGAAGGAGCCGCTGGCACGTTGCTCGTATTGTTCCATGATGCTCGACATGATGACTGACGCTCCGGACCCGCTGTTACGCCGCGGGTCGTCCCTTAACTGCTGCGCTTCGCTGTTGTCGGAAGTTGGGCGCCCAAGGTTCAATAACCGCTACGAAGTTTTTCAGGGTTGAGCGTGGCTTCCGGGTCACGGCCGAAGTCTTGCGCACGGGCTTTGAACTCATACCGAACGGGACGTTCATCCGGCGTTCACCGCGTCGCACAAATAGGGAGCGCGCGGAACGGTTTCCAACTGATGAAGAAATAGGGTTGAGGAATCGGCCTCCGGCGCCCACTTCGCTTGCGCGCGGCGGAGCCTCGCGCCGCCGCCCGGAAGGAGCCCCATGCGCCGTCTGATCTTGTTCCGTCACGCCAAGGCCGAGCCCTCCGACGGATCCGCCGATCACGGCCGTCGCCTCGTCGAAAGCGGGCGCGCCGACGCCGCCCGGATGGGGCGCTGGCTGGCGGAGAACGACCTGCGCCCGGACGCCACCCTCTGCTCGACCGCGGCGCGCGCGCGCGCCACCTGGGAGCTCGCCAGCGAAGCGTTCGAGAGCGCGCCGGAGGTTCGGTTCGAGGAGGGCATCTACGGGGCTTCGCCTGGGTCGCTGCTCGCCCTGACGCGGAATGTGGGCGATGAGGTCGGAACGCTGGCGATCGTCGGGCACAACCCGGGGCTGGCGCAATTCGTAGAAATGCTTGCGACCAAAGACTCGCGATCCGCCTCGCAAGAACAAGTGGAGGCTCTGCCTACCGCAGGCGTGGCAGTGCTAGAGCTCTCCGACGGAGGATGGGGCGCCACAGCTTTCGGCGGCGCCCGGCTGGACAGGATCGTCACGCCTAAGACTTTGGGCGAGGGCGGGGAATGAGGTTTGAAGGCCTCCTGGACGAGGCGAGGATAGTAGCCCGCAGCCTGGCGGAGGCTGCCGCCGGCGCCCTCGACCCCACGATCCGGCTTGGCGTCACGGGTCTCTCGCGCGCCGGAAAGACCGTGTTCCTGACGGCGCTTGTCCAGGCGCTGGTCCATGGCGGCCGCCTTCCGGCCTTCAGGGCTTACGCGCAGGGACGGCTCGCCGGGGCTCGGCTCGCGCCGCAACCGGACGACGCGGTGCCCCGCTTCGAGGTGGAGACGCATCTGCGCGCGCTGACGGGCCCCGACCGGGCGTGGCCGGAATCGACCAGGCGCATCTCGGAACTGCGGGTGATCGTGGAGTTCGAGAGCCCGGGCCTGTTCGGCGGCACGCGGGCGGGGCGGCGCCTCACGCTCGACATCGTCGACTACCCGGGCGAGTGGCTGCTCGACCTCGCGCTGCTCGGCCAGGATTTCCGGACCTGGAGCGCGCGGACGATCACCTCGAGCGACGGCCCCACGCGAGCGCCCATCGCGGCCGCCTGGCGCGCGCATCTGGCGACGCTCGATC
>NZ_JBJKEX010000689.1:0-650 GCF_045505405.1 Hansschlegelia beijingensis
CCGATCTGGATGGTCAGGCTCGTGCGTCTGGATCAGCGCGCGGCCGGGCAGTTCCGCCCGGCCCGCCCGGCCCGTCACCTGCTGCAGCATCTGGAAGGTGCGCTCCGCGGCGCGGGGATCCGCGGCGCCCAGCGCGAAATCCGCGTCGATCGCGCCCACCAGCGTGAGCTTCGGGAAATGATGGCCCTTGGTGACCATCTGGGTGCCGACCACGATGTCGACCGCGCCCCGCTCGATGGCGTCGAGCTCCGCGCTCAGCCGCTCGCCGGCCCCGATCAGGTCGCTCGACAGCACGGTGACGCGGGCGTCCGGGAACCGCGCCACGGCCTCGTCGCGGATGCGCTCCACGCCGGGTCCGCAGGCGACGAGCGCGTTCTCCGCCGCGCAGGCCGGACAGGCGGTCGGCGAGGACGCCGAATAGGCGCACTGGTGGCAGACGAGGCTCGCGCGGAACCTGTGCTCGACCAGCCAGGCCGAGCAGTTCGGGCACTTCATCCTGTGTCCGCAGCGGCGGCAGAGCGTCAGCGGCGCATAGCCCCGCCGGTTCAGGAACAGCAGCGACTGCTCGCCCGCGGCGAGGTTCTTCGCCACCGCCGCGACCAGCGTCGGCGCCAGCCACTCGCCACGCGGCGGTGGCGAAGAACCTCGCC
>NZ_JBJKEX010000690.1:0-647 GCF_045505405.1 Hansschlegelia beijingensis
GTCCAGAGCGGCACTGGGCGGGTAAAAGGAACGGCCTGCCTGGCCGCTGTCGGCTTGCCCCACACGGTCACTGACCCCCGACGCCAGCTGATCCGGCCAGTGGGGTGGTTCCCAGTCCTGGTGTTCGCTTTTGTAGTGGCGCCCGGTGGGTGAGGTCCAGCCGGGTGGGTCATCCTTGGTGGCCGGTGTTGGTTCCCAGCCGGTGGAGTGCCGGAGTTTGTGGTGCTTCGGGCAGGGCTGTCCGAGATTGCTGATCCCGGTGGTCCCGCCGTGCTGCCAGGCCAGGAGGTGGTCTGCCTCGTTATCCAGGGAGCTGTTGCTGCAGCCGGGGAAGGGGCATGTGCCGTCCCGCATCCGCAGCCAGTTCCGCATCGCCTTGGTAACCCGGTAGCTGGTCCGGCCGATTTCCAGCGGCGCCCCGTCCCTGGGATCAACGAGCACACGGTGGAAGGAGTCAGCTCCGTTCGCGACAAGTTTCCGGGCCATGGACGGCGGGATGGGCCCGAACCCGTCCAGCATGGCGGGCTCGTCGGTCACTCCCATGAAGGCCAATACGGGCACGGTGACGAGCACCTGCGCCCGGATCGTCGACGACGGGGTGGGATCCGTTCCTGCGCCTGCCACGGCGCTGTTGCCTGCATTGGAGT
>NZ_JBJKEX010000691.1:0-646 GCF_045505405.1 Hansschlegelia beijingensis
CCTGCCGCACGCTCGAGGCCGCCGTCGACGAGGCGCCAAGTCTCGCCGCGCTGGCGCGGGAGGCGGGCTTGAGCGTCTCGCGATTTCACCGGCTGTTCCGGTCCATCACCGGCGTGACGCCGAAGGCCTATGCGGACGGGCTGCGGGCGGCCCGCCTGCGGGAGGTTCTGGGCGGCCGCCCGGGCTCGGTCACGGAGGCGATCTATGAGGCCGGCTTCGGTTCGAGCGGGCGGTTCTACGAAGCCGCCGACCGGCTGCTCGGCATGACGCCGTCGCAATACCGGGCCGGCGGCGCGGGAGCCGAGATCCGCTACGCCGTCGCCGACTGCTCGCTTGGCAGCGTGCTCGCCGCGCAAAGCGAGCGGGGCGTCTGCGCCATCCTGCTGGGCGACGCGCCGGAGCCGCTGCTGGCCGAGCTTCGCGGTCGGTTCCCGAGCGCCATCCTGTCCGAGGCGGGCGAGGACTTCGCGGCCGTGACGGCGCGGGTCGTGGCTCTCGTCGAGCGACCCTCGGACGGGTTCGACCTGCCGCTCGACATCCGCGGCACCGTCTTCCAGCAGCGCGTCTGGGCGGCCTTGGCGGCCGTCCCGGCAGGCGAAACCGTGAGCTACGCCGAACTGGCCCGCCGCACGGGCGCGCCGCAGGC
>NZ_JBJKEX010000692.1:0-645 GCF_045505405.1 Hansschlegelia beijingensis
GTCGGCGCTGGTCAGGCAGCTGGTTGGCGGAAAAGTCTCCGCTGATGCTGCAGATATCGCGAGCGGACTGGCCAGCCTGCGCTGGGCAACTGCCCGTGACATCGGCGATGCACTCGAGACTCTTGCCGCAACGGTGGTCATTTCCGTTGCTGAAAACAAGTCGGCCGTTTCTGCCTCCGGAATCACTGGCCTGGAAGAACTGGAGAACGATCTGTTCTCCTTCAACCAGGCTGTTGCCTCCAGCCACGAGGTACAACGTGCTCTGTCCGAAACACAGGCCAGCGCCGCAGCCAAGTCGGCATTTGCCGAAAAGCTGATGCCCGGCGCCAGTGAGGAAGCCAAAGTCCTCATCCGGCAGGCCGTTACCCAGCCCCGCGGCATCAAGCCGACCCGGCTGGTGGAACGTTTCGCGGAGCTGGCGGCCAAGCGGCAGCAGCGCTGGATTGCAACGGTCAATGTGACCCGTCCCCTGACGCAGACGCAGCTTGCACGCCTTCAGGCGGGCTTGAACGCCATGTACGGGCGGGAACTGAAGATCAACCTCAACGTTGATCCGGCACTCATTGGCGGCATCCGCGTCCAGGTTGGTGACGAAGTGCTCGACGCTTCGGTACTCACCAGGCTGGGCGAGCTGCAACGCCAGCT
>NZ_JBJKEX010000693.1:0-639 GCF_045505405.1 Hansschlegelia beijingensis
TCGTCCACGTAGATCGAGCCGCGCGGCGCCAGCACGCCGGCGATCCAGCGCTTGCGCGCCTGGCCGGGGTTCTCGTGGGGCAGGAACCAGGTGCAGCGTCCGCCGCGCTCGACCTCGCCGAGCGGGCTCATCACCTTGCCGGAGGCGATCAGCATGTGCGCGCCGGCCCCGGTCGCGATGCGGCCGGCCTCGACCTTGGTGCGCATGCCGCCGCGCGACAGCTCCGAGGCCGGTCCGCCGGCGATCGCCTCGACCGAGGCGTTGACCCGCTCGACGATCGGGATGTGGCGCGCGTTCGGGTCGCGGTCCGGCGGGGCGTCGTAGAGCCCGTCGACGTCGGACAGCAGGACGAGGCAGTCGGCGCTCGCCATCGAGGCCACGCGCGCCGCGAGCCGGTCATTGTCGCCGTAGCGGATTTCCGAGGTCGCCACCGTGTCGTTCTCGTTGACGACCGGGATCGCCTTGAGCGCCAGCAGGCGGGCGAGCGTCGCCCGGGCGTTGAGGTAGCGTCGGCGCTCCTCGGTGTCGCCCAGCGTGAGCAGGATCTGCCCGGCCGTGATGCCGTGCGCGCCCAGCACCTCGCTCCAGACGCGGGCGAGCGCGATCTGGCCGATCGCCGCGGCGGCCTGGCTGTCCTCG
>NZ_JBJKEX010000694.1:0-638 GCF_045505405.1 Hansschlegelia beijingensis
GGTGCCGACGACGTCGACCGCGTCGGCACCGGCGGCGATGGCTCCGGCTCCGTCAACGTCTCCACCTGCGCCGCCTTCGTGGTGGCGGGCTGCGGCGTGCCGGTGGCCAAGCATGGCAACCGCGCCCTGTCCTCGCGATCGGGCTCCGCCGACGTTCTGCGCGCGCTGGGCGTGGCGGTCGATATCGACGCGAACCGCATCTCGGCTTGCGTGGCCGACGCCGGCATCGGCTTCATGTTCGCCCCGAACCACCATTCCGCGATGCGCCATGTCGGCCCGGCCCGCACGGAGCTCGGCGTCCGGACGATCTTCAACCTGCTCGGGCCGCTCTCGAACCCGGCCGGCGTCAAGCGGCAGATGGTCGGCGTGTTCGCCCGCAGATGGGTCGTTCCGATCGCGGAAGCGCTGGCCCAGCTCGGCTCGGAGCGGGCCTGGGTGGTCCATGGCTCCGACGGGCTTGACGAGATCACCACCTCGGGGCCGACCTTCGTGGCCTCTCTCGAGAACGGCGCAGTGACGACCTTCGAAGTCTCGCCGGAGCAGGCCGGCTTCACGCCGCATCCGGTCGGAGCGCTCGCGGGCGGCGACGCCGACAGCAACGCGCGCGCCATGCGGCAGGTGCTCGAAGGCCGCCCCGG
>NZ_JBJKEX010000695.1:0-633 GCF_045505405.1 Hansschlegelia beijingensis
AGCCACTCGCCACGCGGCGGCCCGGCGCGGCGCATGTCGATCGCCCTGATCTCGGGCATGACGCTCCCGCCGTAGCGCGCCGGCAGCGCCAGTCTCTCGTACCGGCCCCGCTCGGCGTTGACCCGGCTCTCGAGCGAAGGGGTCGCGGAGGCCAGCACCACGGCCGCGCCTTCGAGGCGGCCGCGCACCACCGCCATGTCGCGGGCGTTGTAGGCGACGCCGTCCTCCTGCTTGTAGGCGGCGTCATGCTCCTCATCGACCACGATCAGGCCGAGATCGCGGAACGGCAGGAACAGCCCCGAGCGCGCCGCCACCACCGCCTGGATCGAACCGTCGGCGACCCCGCGCCGGACCGCCGCGCGGCCCTTCTCCCCCACGCTCGCGTGCCACACGGCCGGCCGGGCGCCGAAGCGTCGGGCGAACCGGTCGAGAAACGGCACCGTCAGCGCGATCTCGGGCGCCATCACGAGCGCCTGCCGGCCTTCGCGCAGCGCTTCGGCGACCGCCTCGCAATAGACCTCGGTCTTGCCCGAGCCGGTCACGCCGTCGAGCAGCGCGACCGCGAAGCTCCGCGCCGCGGTCATCTCGACCAACCGCGCGGCCGCCGCGGCCTGCTCGGGGCTGAGCTCCGGG
>NZ_JBJKEX010000696.1:0-633 GCF_045505405.1 Hansschlegelia beijingensis
CTCGCGGAAGTATTGGGCACCTTCCTTGGTGCGGATCAATCGCCTGTTATCCGCATCAGGAGCGGAATGGTTCATGCGTGTGTAGTCACCGATGCCACGATCTATACGCAACTGAAGCTCGTTATCGGTCTGGGAGAACCTCTTATATCGCTGCCCCAGGGCAACTTTCGCGGTGGGGTCCTTCGTAAGGATCGCGGCCGCATCCGGGTGCAGTCCTTCCCCGTAAAGCGCGCTCATCTGCGCTTCGCTGACCTCTTCTGAGACCTTCAGGAGGGCGGCTCCACCGCCGCCCCACTGGCCAGGAGGGTTGCCGTCCACGGTGTAGTAATCACCCAGCGAACGGTTCCCTGCGCGCAGCTCATCACCGGTAGCGACTTCACGCGTGTAGTACGTGTATCCATCGCCGGCACTGAGCTTGTGCACGGTCATCATAAACCCAGCATACCGCCAAAGGAACCTCACTTATCGATGATGCAAGAGGTGTGACAGATTCAGCGCGATTTGCCTTTCGACAGGGGAGAAATACAGAAGGCAAATTCCGCTGCTTTTGGCCATCAAGACTTTGATGCGGTTCTGCACATGAGAATGGGCGGTGGGTAACACGCTTTTCGTTATCCACGGTTCGTTCGATTG
>NZ_JBJKEX010000070.1:0-12332 GCF_045505405.1 Hansschlegelia beijingensis
CCGGGTCCCGGGCCCTGAGGCGGTGGGGGCGGCGGGGGCCCGGCCTGCGCGGCGGCGAAACCTGCGCCTGACAGGCAGGCGGCGACGGTGAGAACGGCGGGCAGCATCAGACGCTTGCGCATCTTCTTTCCTCCCTGGCGTGTCGGGGACGCCGGCCGGACGACCGTCGCCTTACCCTCTGCCACGAAGTGAACGCTTGAACCCTGCTCGCTGTTCGCCCCCGCCGCGCGTTCCGTTCACTCCGCCGCGATGACCTGCCGCGGTCCGCGCGCCAGACGCTCCTTCTTGAGCTCCTCGGCCACCAGGAAGGCGAGTTCGATCGCCTGCTCGGCGTTGAGCCGCGGGTCGCAATGCGTGTGGTAGCGGTCGTGCAGATCGGAGTCCGAGATCGCCCGGGCGCCGCCGGTGCATTCGGTGACGTTCTTGCCGGTCATCTCGACATGGATGCCGCCCGCATAGGTCCCCTCGGCGCGGTGCACCTCGAAGAACGCCCTCGCCTCCTGCAGGATGCGCTCGAACGGCCGGGTCTTGTAGCCGGACGCCGACTTGATCGTGTTGCCGTGCATCGGATCGCAGGACCACACGACGCTGCGGCCTTCCGCCTTCACGGCGCGCACCAGACCCGGCAGGTGGTCGAACACCTTGTCGGCGCCGAACCGCGCGATCAGCGTCAGCCGGCCCGGCTCGTTGTCCGGGTCGAGCGTCTCGATGAGACGCATCAGGTCGTCGGGCTTGAGCGACGGGCCGCACTTCAGGCCGACCGGGTTCTTCACGCCACGGGCGTACTCGACATGGGCGTGATCGAGCTGCCGGGTGCGGTCGCCGATCCAGATCATGTGGCCGGAGGTCGCGTACCAGTCGCCGGTCGTGGAATCGACGCGGGTCAGCGCCTGCTCATAGCCGAGCAGCAGCGCCTCGTGGCTGGTGAAGAAGTCGGTGGTCTTGAGCTCGGGATGCGACTCCGGGTCGATGCCGCAGGCGCGCATGAAGTCGAGCGCCTCGGCGATCCGGTCGGCGACCTCGCGGTAGCGGCCGGACTGCGGGCTCTCCTTCACGAAGCCGAGCATCCACTGGTGCACGAAATCGAGATTGGCGTAGCCGCCATTCGCGAAGGCGCGCAGCAGGTTGAGTGTCGCCGCGGACTGCCGGTAGGCCTCGAGCTGGCGGCGCGGGTCGGGAATGCGCGCCTCGGGCGTCGGCTCCGTGCCGTTGACGATGTCGCCGCGATAGATCGGCAGCTCGACGCCGTCGATGACCTCGGTCGGGGACGAGCGGGGCTTGGCGAACTGGCCGGCCACGCGGCCGACCTTCACCACCGGCGACGCGGCCGCATAGGTCAGCACCACCGCCATCTGCAGCAGCACGCGGAAGAAGTCGCGGATGTTGTCGGCGGAATGCTCCGCGAAGGCCTCGGCGCAGTCGCCGCCCTGCAGCAGGAACGCCTCGCCGGCCGCGACCTTGGCGAGCTGACGCTTCAGCTTGCGCGCCTCGCCCGCGAAGACGAGCGGGGGAAAGCTCGCAAGCTGCGCCTCGGCGGCCGCGAGGGCCGCGTGGTCCGGATAGACCGGCGACTGCTCGATCGGCTTGTCGCGCCAGCTCGACGGGCTCCAACGCTCCGACATGTCCTGCTCCATTTGGTCGAGCGAGCGGCTCTTCGCGGAAACGACCATGCGTCGCCCGGCCGCAGGCGGCCGCTCGTTGGCGGGCTTCCTAGCACCGCCGGCCCGACATCGCCACCCGTCACTCGCCCGAGACGTGCGGCTCGATCGTGTCGCGCAGCGGCCGCTCCGGCATGGCGGCGAGGCAGCCGAGACCGATCAGGGTGGCGATCAGGGCCGCGATGAAGGCGAGGCGGAAGTAGGACGGGTCGATCGTCAGCCCGGCCGTCGTCGCCCCCTCTCCCCCGGCGCCGAGCACGATGGCGCCCAGGATGGCGACCCCGAAGGCGGAGCCGAGCGAGCGCAGGAACGCCAGCAGCCCCGTGGCCGCGCCCAGATCACGCCGCGCCACGGCGTTCTGCACGCTGACCGTCACGGTCGGAAAGATCGGCCCGAGGCCCAGCCCGAAGAGAAACAGGAGCCCGTCGGCGAGCGCGAAGGAGCGCATCTCGATCGTCGCCGCGAGGGCCGCCAGGGCGGCCGCCGACAGCGCAAGGCCGAACACCGCCGGACGGCGATAGTGCACGAGCTTCGGGATCGAGCGGCCAGTGAGGGCCGCGCCGGAGACCGATCCGGCCGCCATGCCGATCAGGCCGAGCGCGGCGACGTCCGGGCTGACCTGGTTCTGCACCTCGAAATAGATCGGGGCGATCGCGGCCAGGCCGACGAAGCTCGCCATGCCCATCGCGACCGCGAGCGTGCCGCACAGCACGACCCTGTCGCGCAGCACCTCGATCGGGATCAGCGGCTCCGCGAAGGTCTTCAGCCGCAGGCCGAACAGCAGCCACGACAGCAGCGAAGCGCCCGTGAGGGCGAGGACGGTCGGCGAGAACCAGTCGCCGCCCTGGCGGCCGATCGACAGCGCCAGCATGGCGATCGACGTGCCGAGCACGACGAGCGCGGCGCCCGGCGCGTCGAGCCGGTGCGGGTGGCGGTGGAACGGCAGATCCTTCAGCGGCGCGTTCATCACCCAGAGCGCCGCCGCGCCGAGCGGCAGGTTGATCCAGAACACCAGCGACCAGTGCAGGTGCTGCGCGAACACGCCGCCGACCAGCGGGCCGAGCACGCTCGCGGTCGCCCACACGGCGGAGATCTGCGCCGCATATTTCGCGCGCTGCTTCGGCGGGACGAGGTCGCCCATGATCGTCTGGGCGAGCGCGATCAGCCCCCCGCCGCCAAGCCCCTGAAGCGCGCGGGCGAGGATCAGCGCCCACAGGGTGGAGGCCAGCGCGCACAGCACCGACGCCACGACGAAGATCACGACCGCAAGGACCATCATGGTCCGCCGGCCGTGGATGTCGGCGAGCTTGCCGTAGAGCGGCGTGACGGCGGTCGCGGTCACGAAATAGGCCGAGATCACCCAGGGCAGATATTCGATATGCCCCAGGCTCTGCCCGATCGTGGTCATGGCGGGGGCCACGATGGTCTGGTCGAGCGCGGCGAGCAGCATCGCGACCAGCACGCCGAGCACGATCTGCCGCTTGCGCGCCTCGGTCAGCGGCGTGTCGCTCGAAGCCTCCCGCGCCGGCCGGGACGCCGCGGCGGCTGGCCTCAAGCCCCCGTCCATTTCGTGCGCAAGGTGACGAGCTCCTCGCTGGCGGTGGGGTGGAGGGCGACCGTCGCGTCGAAGTCGGCCTTCGTCGCGCCCATCTTCACCGCGATCGCCGCGACCTGAACCATCTCGGCGGCGTCCTCGCCGAGGATATGGACGCCCAGCACCCGGTCGCTCGCGGCGTCGACGACGAGCTTCATCAGCATCCGCCCCTCGGCGCCCGACAGGGTCGCCTTCATGGGCCGGAAGCGGGTCTTGTAGATGTCGATGGCGCGGCCGCTCTCGCGGGCCTGCTCCTCGCTCAGGCCGACCGTGCCGATCTCCGGCGTCGTGAAGACCGCCGTCGGCACGTTGGCGTAGTCGATCGAGGTCGGGCGACCGCCGAACAGCGTGTCCGCGAGCGCATGGCCCTCCCGGATGGCGATCGGCGTGAGGTTCATCCGGTTGGTGACGTCGCCGATGGCGTAGATCGAGGGCGCCGAGGTGCGCGAATACTCGTCGACCGCGATCGCGCCCTTGTGGTCCGGCTCGACCCCCACGGACTCGAGACCAAGCCCGGCGGTCAGCGGCCGGCGGCCGATCGCCATCATGACCTCGCCGGCCTCGAGCGTCGCGCCGCAATTGGTGCGGACCAGTTTTCCGGCCCCGGTCTGTTCGATCTCGACCACATGGTCGTTCATCAGGAACTTCACGCCGCGCCGGGCCATCGCCTCCTGGACGTCGTCGCGCAGATCCTCGTCAAAGCCGCGCAGCACCTTGCCGCCGCGGTGGATCAGCGTGGTCTCGACGCCGAGCGCCGCGAACACCGAGGCGAACTCGACGGCGATGTAGCCGCCGCCCTGAACGACAATTCGCTCAGGCAGATCAGCGAGGTCGAGCGCATCGTTGGAGGAAATCGCGAGCTCGAAGCCCGGGAACTCCATCGTCACCGGATAGCCGCCGACGGCGATCACGATCGCCCCCGCGGTGATGCGGGAGCCGTCGGCGAGCCGCACCCCGTGAGGTCCGTCGATGACGGCGCGCTGCTGGTGAACGGCGACGTTCGAGCGCTCGAGATTGGCCTCGTAGAGACCCGACAGCCGCGCGATCTCGCGGTCCTTGGCGGCGATCAGCGCGGGCCAGGAGAACTGCGGCGCCTGCGGCAGGGTCCAGCCGAAACCCTCCGCGTCCTCGAAGGCGTCCGGAAACCGGCTGGCGTAGACCAGCAGCTTCTTCGGCACGCACCCGCGAATGACGCAGGTGCCGCCGATGCGGAACTCCTCCGCGATCGCGACGCGCGCGCCATGGCCGGCCGCGATGCGCGCGGCCCGGACGCCGCCGGACCCCGCGCCGATCACGAAGAGGTCGACGTCGTACTCACTCACTGTCGTCGCGCTCCTCGCGCCAGATCACATGTCGTGACCTTTTTTCTTCAGCTCCTCGCGAAGGCGCGTGACCACGTCCTGGCTCATCTGGCGGCTCCAGACGTTGGTCTTGTCGTAGCTTTCCTGGAGCACGCCCGGCAGAGCCTTGACCAGCTTCGCGCCGGTCGGAGTCTCGTAGAACGTCTTGATCTCCATGAGCTCCTGGTCGGAGAAGCGCGCCGCGTAGGCCCCCGCGATCTGGTCGAGGAGTTGCTCCCGCCGTTGCTCGAACTCCGGCATCAGGGTCTTGATCGCCTGATCCAGATCGCCCGAAAGCTCGGGGTTGGTGCGGACGAAGGTGCGCTTCGCCTCGTCAAGGAAGATCGCCACGATGTCCTTGAAGCTCGAAGCCGCACCGGAGACTTCGACGACCTGCCTCGCCAGCTTGAGGTCCGCCGCCGAAGCCGGCGCGCACGCCATGACGGCTGCGAACAGAACCGCAGACGCGGCGCGACGCGGAGCGAGCGACAGGATCATGCGATCCTCCTGGGGGATTGCTGGAACTGGGTTGGCTCGATGGTCGAGACGCCGTTCTCGCCGGCGATGATCGCAAGGCTGGCGAGCCCGATGAACAGGCCGTGCTCGACGACGCCGGGCAGGCTGACGAGCGCGGCCGCGAGCCCCTCGGGATCGTCGATCCGGTGGAAATGGCCGTCGAGAATCACGTGCCCGCTGTCGGTCACGACCGGGCAGCCGTCCTCGGAGCGGCGCAGCACCACCTCGCCCTCCAGCCCGAGGCGGATCGCGAGCTTGGCGATCGCGCGCAGCGTGGACTCCTTGCCGAACGGCACCACCTCGATCGGGAGCGGGAACTTGCCGAGCCGCTCGACGCGCTTGCTCTCATCCGCGATCACGATCATCCGCTTGCTGGCGCAAGCGACGATCTTCTCGCGCAGCAGCGCGCCGCCGCCGCCCTTGATCAGCCGGAGCTGCGGGTCGACCTCGTCGGCGCCGTCGACGGTGAGGTCGAGCTCCGGCTCATCCTTCATCGTCGTCAGCGGGACGCCGAAGCGCTCAGCGAGCTCGCGCGTCGCCTCGGAGGTCGGCACGCCGACGACGTCCAGCCCCTGCCCGACCTTCTGGCCCAGCAACTCCACGAAAATCGCCGCGGTCGAGCCTGTGCCGAGGCCGAGCTTCATGCCGGGCTCGACATGCGCGAGCGCCGCCTCCGCGGCTGCGCGCTTGAAATCCTGAATGCTCAAGACGTCCCGTCCTTTCAGCCGGAAATGCCGGCGACGAGCAGATATTTGATGTCGACGAACTCGTCGACGCCGCGCTGAGATCCCTCGCGGCCGTGACCGCTTTCCTTGACGCCGCCAAAGGGCGCCAGCTCGGTCGATATCAGACCAGAGTTGATGCCGACCATGCCGTATTCAAGGGCCTCCGCGACCCGGAATATCCGACCCACGTCCCGCGCATAGAAGTAAGCCGCGAGACCAAACTCGGTCGCGTTGGCGTATTCGATCGCCTGCTGCTCGGTTTCGAAGCGGAACACCGGCGCGACGGGGCCGAAGGTCTCTTCGCGCGCGACCGCCATGTCTTGCGTGACGTCCGCGACGACCGTCGGCTCGAAGAAGGATCCCCCGAGCGCATGGCGCTTGCCGCCGGCGACGACGCGCGCGCCCTTGGAGACCGCGTCGCCGAGGTGGCGCTCGACCTTCTCGACGGCCTCGAGCGTGATCAGCGGCCCCTGGGTCACGCCCTCCTCCGTGCCCGAGCCGACCTTGAGCCGGGAGACCGCGCGGGTCAGCTTCTCCAGAAAGGCGTCATAGACGCCGGCCTGCACGTAGATGCGATTGGCGCAGACGCAGGTCTGGCCCATGTTCCGGTACTTCGAGACCATCGCGCCCTCGACCGCCGCATCGAGATCCGCGTCGTCGAAGACGATGAAGGGCGCGTTGCCGCCGAGCTCCAGCGCGACCCGCTTCACGCCGGCCGCGGCCTGGCTCATCAGGATCTTGCCGACTTCCGTGGAGCCGGTGAAGGACACCACCCGGACCGCCGGATGGCTGGTGAACACCTTGCCGATCGCCGACGAGTCCTGTCCGGTGACGACGTTGAGCACGCCCTTCGGGATTCCCGCCTCGTCGGCGAGGCGCGCCAGCGCGAGCGCCGTGAGTGGCGTCTCCATCGCAGGCTTCACCACGAAGGTGCAGCCGACCGCGAGCGCAGGGGCGCATTTGCGCGTGATCATCGCCGCCGGGAAGTTCCAGGGCGTGATCGCCGCCACCACGCCGACCGGCTGCCGCAGCACCAGGATGCGCGCGTCGGCGCGATGGCTCGGCAGGGTGTCGCCCGAGACCCGCTTGGCCTCCTCGGCGTAGAACTCGATGAACGAGGCGGCGTAGTCGATCTCGGCGCGGGCCTCGGCGAGCGGCTTGCCCTGCTCGCGCGTCATCAGGAGCGCGAGCTCCTCCTTGTTGGCGATGACAAGATCGAACCAACGCCGCAGGATCGCGGACCGCTCCTTGGCGGTCTTCGCGGCCCACGGACGGAACGCGCGCTGCGCGGCGTCGATCGCCTGCGCGGCATGGTCGGCGCCGAGATCAGGCACGCGGCCGACGAGACGGCCGGTGGCCGGGTCGGTGACCGGCTCGGTCGGCTCGCCCACCAGCGCGCCGTCGATATAGGCCTGCATGAGATGCAGCGAAGGGTCGGTCGGACCGTCCATCCGGGCGAGCTCCATGGCGGGGACGGCGCGGTTTAGCACGACGTCCCGCCACGCGGCCAGAGCGTGGCTGACCGTGAGCGGCCCTCAGCCGCGGATGATCCAGACGATCAGGACCCCGAAAGCGGCCGAAGCCACTCCGATCAGACGCAACGTCTGATCCGGAGTGGCCACGATGTTCTGGCTGGCGCGCTTCGCGGCCTCGGGGAACCCGGCGAATACGAGTCCCTCGATCGCCAGGACCAGCCCGAGAGCCGCGAAGAAGTCCGTCATTGCGCCGGTGGTGCGCCCGTCGGCGCGGCCGGTGCGGCCGGGGCGCCAGCGGGCTGCTGGAAGAACCGGAAGAACGCGTTGTCCGGCGACAGCACCAGCCGGGTGCCGTTCTTCAGCGCGGTGTCGTACGCCTGCATCGACCGATAGAACGCGAAGAAGTCCTTGTTCGAGCCATAGGCGTCGGCGAGGATTCGCGTCTTCTCGGCCTCACCCTGGCCACGCACGACCTCCGCGTCGCGGTTCGCGTTGGCGACGATCACCTGCGAGTCGCGATCGGCGCGCGCCCGGATGCCCTGCGCCTGCTCCGCGCCGCGGGCGCGGATCTCAGCCGCCTCCTGGGCGCGTTCGGACTGCATGCGCTCGAACACGGCCTTCGAGTTCTGCTCCGGCAGGTCCGCGCGGCGGATCCGGACGTCGACGATCTGGATGCCGAAGCGGTCGGCCTCGCGGTTCGCCTGGTCCCGGATGCGCATCATGATCTGGTCGCGCCGGTCACGCACGATCTGCTGGAAGGTCGAGGAACGGATCGCCTCCAGCAGCGCGTCGGTGAGCACGTTGGTCAGACGCGCGTTCGCCTGCTCGATCGATCCGACCGCCTGCCTGAAGCGCAGCGGATTGGTGATGCGGTAGCGCGAGAACGCGTCGACCACGAGCCGCTTCTGGTCGTTGGTGGTGGCCTCGCGCTCGGGCATGTCGAGGTCGAGGATGCGCTTGTCGATCCGTGTCACGGTCTCGATGAAGGGCATCTTCACGTGCAGGCCAGGGTCGGTGACGGTCGCGACGGGCTGGCCGAAGCGCAGCACGATGACCTGCTCGGTCTGGTAAACGCGATAGAGCGAGCTGTAGAGCGCGACCAGCGCGAGCAGAGCGAGCGCGGCGAAGAAGGCGCCAAAGACGCTGCGGTTCATTGCGCGGCTCCCGTCGCTTCGGCCGCGGGAGCGTTGCGCCCCGACTTCTGCAGTTGGTCAAGCGGCAGGAACGGCACGATGCCCTGTCCGCTCGCCTTCGGATCGATGATCACCTTGTCCACGCCGCCGTAGATCCGCTCCATGGTCTCGAGGAAGATCCGCTCGCGGGTGACATCCGGCGCCTGGTCGTAAGCGGAGGCGACCTCGCGGAAGCGAGACGCCTGGCCCTGCGCGGCCGCCACCACGGAGGCCTTGTAGCCTTCCGCCGCCTGCGTCGCCTGGGCCGCCTTGCCGCGCGCTTCAGGCACGACGCGGTTGGCGTAGGCCTGCGCCTCGTTGGTCAGCCGGATGCGGTCGGCCTGCGCCACCTGCACCTCGCGGAACGCGCTCAGCACCTCGCCCGGAGGCGCGATCTTCTGGAGCTGGACCTGGGTGATGTCCACGCCGGCGCGGTAGCTGTCGAGCGTCTTCTGCATCAGCTCGCGCACGGCCGCCGCGGTGACCGCCGCAGGCTGCGCCTCAACCTGCGGGCGCACCGGCTCGACTGGCGGCGCGTCGGGCGCCAGCGGCTGGGCCACGGTCTCGGTCTCCGGCGTGCCCTCGGTGAGGATCTGCTGGAGGCGCGAACGGCCGACCACCTCGCGCATCGCGCTCTCGGCGACCGCCTTGATGGTGGCTTCGGGGTTTTCGAGGTTGAACAGATAGTCGGCGGCGCCGCTCGGCTGACCGGTCGCGCCGTCGGCGGGCTTGATCACCCAGACGACCGAGAAGTTGACGTCGACGATGTTCTCGTCGCCGGTCAGCATCAGGCTCTCCTGCGGCACGTCGCGGCTCGCGACGCCGCGCGTTCCGCCCGGACCGGTGCGCATGCCGACTTCGATCGAGTTCTGCGTGGTGACCTTCGGCGTCAGCACGGTCTCGATCGGATAGGGAAGATGATAATTCAGGCCCGGCTGGGTGGTGCCGACATACTTGCCGAACCGCAGCACGACGCCCTCTTCATCCGCTTCCACCTTGTAGAATCCGGAAAGGCCCCAGCCGATCAGGCCGAGGAAGACGAGGGCGAGAAGGCCACGGCCGCCGCCGCCGCCGCCCGGCAGCATCGTGCGAAACCGCTCCTGGGCGCGGCGCAGCATGTCCTCGAGGTCCGGAGGGGTCGGTCCCGGCTGCTGCGGGCCCTGCCCCCAGGGTCCGCCCTGGTTGCGCCACGGACCGCCGCCGCCACTCTGGTTGCTCCAGGGCATCAAGACTCCTTGCTACGTCTGTCGCCGGCGGCGCGCAGGATATACTCGCTGCGCGCGCGTTCAACGCCGGGCGCTCAGCCAGTGGGGCGCCGGCGCCGGCCCGTCAATCGGAATCCGGCATGGATCCGATCACGTCCTCTTAAGCGCTCCGTGTGCGGACCAAGTCCCGGAACGTAAAGCCATACTCGTCACGGCCGCCGGCCGCATGCTCCTCGCGGAACGTCTCGCGCCACTGGGAAGCGTCGTATTCCGGGAACAGCACGTCGCCGTCCGGGGCGGCGTCGATCTCGGTGAGATGCATCACGGTCGCCAGCGGCAGGGTCAGCTCATAAATCTCGCCCCCGCCGACGCTGATGATCTCGTCCGCGCCCATCCCCTCCGCGATCGCCTCGGCGAGGCCCAGCGCGTCCTTCAGGTCGGGGGCGACATGGACGCCCTCCTCCTGGAAGGCCCGGTCGCGGGTCAGCACGATGGTCTCGCGCCCGGGCAAGGGCCGCCCGATCGCCGCATGGCTGCGGCGGCCGACGATCAGCGGCTTGCCCCAGGTGATCGCCTTGAACCGCTTCAGGTCGCTCGGGAGCCGCCAGGGCATCCCGTTGTCACGGCCGATGACGCGGTTCGACGCGACCGCCGCGACGATTGCGATCGGAACCCTCACTCGATCGGCCGTCCGCGCAGGCACAGCGGCGTCCAGAGCTTCTGGACGGTGGCGGTCTCGCCTGCGTTGAGCGTCTCGATCGCGGCGTCGCCGGAATTGTAGCGGTACACGAAGCGCACGAGGCTCGGCTTGTCGCGGCCGATATAGATCGTGGCCTGGCCGCAGACCGCCTCGTCCTTGCCGTTCGTGCGGCGGCGGAAGTTCTCGAAGCCGAAGCGGGCCGGCTGGCCGGCGTAGGCCGACTTCAGCTTGGCCCGGAGGGCCTGCTCGGTCTGCGCGAACACGACCGGCGTGCTGAGCGCGAAGGCCGTGCCCACGCTGCCCGCCAGCAGAGCGGCCGCCAGCGCCGCGATCCTGAGGTTCATCTCTGTCCGTCCCTGTCCCCGAACGCGCGGGCGATGGCGCGTTGTCCACCAGAACCTGTGAGTCGGGCCGCCCCGGCCCCGCTCACGCGATACACCGTCTGGCCGCGGCTCGCCACGTCCCTGAGGGCTTCCTAATACCCGTTCCAGAGCCGGAGTGGAGCCGGCCGGCCGCACGGCTCCTATACGGCGACGGGCGCCTTGATGGCCGGATGCGGATCGTAGCCTTCGATCGAGACGTCCTCATAGGCGACGTCGAAGAGCGAGCGGACGGCGGGGTTCAGCCGCAGCGTCGGCAGGGGCCGCGGCTCGCGCGTCAGCTGTTCGCGCGCCTGCTCGACATGGTTCAGGTAGAGATGGACGTCGCCGAAGCTGTGGACGAAGTCGCCCGGCTCCAGCCCGGCGTCCCGCGCCGCCAGATGGGTGAGCAGAGCGTAGGACGCGATGTTGAAAGGCACGCCCAGGAACACGTCCGCCGAACGCTGGTAGAGCTGGCAGGAGAGCCGCCCCTCCGAGACGTGGAACTGGAACAGGCAGTGGCAGGGCGCCAGCGCCATCTCGGGCAGGTCGGCCGGATTCCAGGCCGACACCACGAGACGGCGCGACGACGGGTTGCGGCGAAGCTCTGCGAGCACGCCCGCGAGTTGGTCGATCGTCCGGCCATCAGGCGCCGCCCAGGAGCGCCACTGCTTGCCGTAGACCGGGCCGAGATCGCCGTTGGCGTCGGCCCACTCGTCCCAGATCGTGACGCCGTTGTCCCGCAGATAGCCGACATTGGTGTCGCCGCGCAGGAACCAGATCAGCTCGTGGATGATCGACCTGAGGTGCAGCCGCTTGGTGGTGACGAGCGGAAAGCCGCGGCTGAGGTCGAAGCGCAGCTGCGCGCCGAAGATCGAGAGCGTGCCGGTGCCGGTACGGTCCTCCTTGCGCGCGCCCTCCTCGAGGATGCGCCGCAGGAGATCGAGATAGGCTTGCATCGGAATCGTCCGTCGTTTCCCGCCCGACCTTAGCGCCGCCCGCACGGCTTTGCGACGCGGGCGCGCGACCGTGCACAGCTGAGGCGTATGGCCGCCATGCGCGGCTGCTGCATTGCAACAGAAGGGGGACAGGCCCAGCTTCGCCGGCTTCCGCCGCAAATTTCGCCGAGCGCCCATGACCGCCGCCGAGTGCCGACTTTCCGATCCCGCCGACCTCGCCGCCGCCGAGGCCGAGCTCACCGCGGCGCCGATAGAAGCGCCTCATGGCGCAGCCCTCGGGCAGCTCGCGCTGGCGATCGGCGGGTTCGCCATCGGCACCGGCGAATTCGCCGCGATGGGGATTCTGCCGTCCGTCGCGACGGCCGTCGACGTCAGCATTCCGGAAGCCGGGCACATGATCTCGGCCTATGCGCTGGGCGTGGTGGTGGGCGCGCCCGCGATCACCGTCGCGCTCGCCAGGGCGCCCCGGCGGATGCTGCTGATCGGCCTGATGGCGGTGTTCGGCGTCGGCAACCTGCTCAGCGCGCTGGCCTCCAGCTATGAGAGCGTGATCGCCGCCCGCTTCATCGCGGGCCTGCCCCACGGCGCCTATTTCGGCGTGGCCATGCTGGCCGCGGCCGCGCTCGTGC
>NZ_JBJKEX010000697.1:0-623 GCF_045505405.1 Hansschlegelia beijingensis
CGGGTGGTGCTGACGTTCAGCGAGCCCGTGACGCCGCTCGCCTTTCGCCTGCTGCGCCCGGACGGCGAGATCGTCAGGCTGCCCGATGCGCGCGCCGACGGCGCGACGATCGAGGCCCCGCTCGCGCTCGAGGGCGTGACCGGAACCGCGATCCTGAACTGGCGCGTGGCCTCGGCTGACGGCCATCCGGTCGGCGGCAGCATCACCTTCACGATCGGCGCAGGGACGGAGCCCGCGCAGGAGCTCGCCTGGAGCACCTACCGGGCGCCGAGCTGGGCCGCCCGCTTCATCCTGATGGTCGCGCTGTTCGCAAGCGTCGGGGCGGTCCTGTTCCGCTACTGGGTGTTCGCAGCCGAACGGCGCGGCGACATGCGGCTCTCGGCCGGCGCCGCCGGCCTCGGAGCGCTGAGCCTCGCCGCCTTCGTCTATGCGCAGGCGGTCGACGTCACCGGACTCGGGGCCTCGGGCCTGCGGGCGTCGGACGTCTGGAACGCATTGCTCGTGAACGGCTTCGGACTGGGCGCAGGTCTGGCCGCCTGCGCCCTGCTCCTCGCGCTGATCTGCGCGATTGGAGGCGTGGGCCGAGCCGCCGGGCGCTTTCTGTCCGCGGCCGCGGCGGCGGC
>NZ_JBJKEX010000698.1:0-617 GCF_045505405.1 Hansschlegelia beijingensis
GGGGACATGCTCGGCAAGCGCCGAAGTCTGAAAATACGTCGAATTACGGCGAGCACGCCCCGAGGGTCACGCTTTTGGAGAGCATAGCGAAGGGTCTGTCCCGCCAGAAAGTCAACTTGAGTGTCCGCGCCGTAGCTATTCAGAGCTGATTCAGCCCACATGAGGGAAGTCTTCCAGTCACTTCCCGCCGAGATTGAACCCGCAGTCCCCACGTAGATGTCTACCAAGTCTTCTTCCACTTGGAGGAAATTCGTTCCTGGTTCGCGACCCAGCTTCAGCAGCCAGTCCCAATCTTGGTGCCTAGTCAGCTTCTCATCCCATGGAACGCGAATACACAGGTCTCTCGGAGCCATGACCGTTGAGGCAAAGAAGGAGGACCTGGTTGCGCCCGCGTGGCGGCGCCGGAAGAGATAGTCAGCAATGTCTTGACCCGGGTGGATCAGCGCTGCGGGTATGCCCCTGACCTTCGAAGTGGATGCAGCCCCGGTGATACTTTGGACAGCACGCGAACCAATCACAAGATCTTGATCACTGGGGAAGCGCGATGCCGCAGTCAGCTGCGCGCGCAACTTGCCAGGAAACCACGTGTCGTCGTCGTCTAGAAAGGCAATCCACTT
>NZ_JBJKEX010000699.1:0-611 GCF_045505405.1 Hansschlegelia beijingensis
CCTCGACCGCGCCGACGCGGTCGTCGGTCGCGCCCGTGAACGCGCCGCGGACGTGGCCGAACACCTCGCTTTCCATCAGTTCGCGGGGGATCGCGCCGCAGTTCAGCGCCACCAGCGGCTTCGCCGCACGGCCCGAGCGGGCGTGGATCGCCTCGGCGCAGAGCTCCTTGCCCGAGCCGCTCTCGCCGGTGATGAAGACCGGCGCGCGGGAGGGAGCGATCCGGGCGATCTCCCCATAGAGCGCCTGCATGGGCGCGGAGCGACCGACGAAGCCGGCGAAGTCGCGGGGCTCGTCAGGGTCTGGTCCGGCCTCGGCCGGATCCTCAGCGCGCTGCCGCCGTTCCTCCAGGCGTGGCGCGAGCCGGCGCGCCAGCGTCTCGGGCGAATAGGGCTTCAGGACGAAGTCGACCGCGCCGCGCCGCATCGCCTCGACGGCGAGCGCCACCGAACCTGCGCCGCTCGTCGCCACCACGATCATGCCGCTGGCGCCGAGCGCCTCGACGATCGGCAGCGTCGTGCGGTCCGGCACGTCCACGATCGCGATGTCGGCGAGCCGGGAGCGGGCGAAATCCACCGCGGCGGCGGGCTCCACCGCCGCCAGGATCTCAGAT
>NZ_JBJKEX010000700.1:0-605 GCF_045505405.1 Hansschlegelia beijingensis
GTGTTGAACGTATCCGTTCTCCCAAATACCTTGAGAAACTTCTTTCCCTCGGGGTGCGGGCAATATGTTTTTCATACTAGGAGAATCGAAATTACTTTGACGAGTTATTCCGTTCCATTTGACGTTTTGACTAGCTTTACTGTTTCAGGGGAAGTCAAATACGGATTGCTTCCTTCAGATACCTTCTCACGAAAACCTAAGTGCCTAGTTTAATGGAAGCGCTTTTCTTCTTAGTTTGCTCGGGATTTTTTGGATACATTTATCAAAAGCTCGAAAGGATGGAACTCAAAATCGATCGGTTAGAAGAAGACATAATCGTCTTAAAACTAGCTGCTGGAAAAAGGAGATCGGATGTTGCGGACGACTCTTTAAATTAGCAGTCAGTTTTCCCCATGATGGCAGTTGACTTTTGCGATCGCAATTGATACTATTCAAATGGGAGTTTAGGAGCGTGGTTTGATAGCGTTTTTGTAACTACTTTTCAAAAAGTTATAAAAAAGTTAGATTTCACAAGAAAAACCCCTACAAGCCACGGAAAAGCCCGTTCGGTACAAACGTACCAAACGGGCTTTTTAACACATATCCAAGGTCAATCTACAGCCAGG
>NZ_JBJKEX010000701.1:0-597 GCF_045505405.1 Hansschlegelia beijingensis
TCGCCTATCTGAACCTCAACCGCTGGCACGTCCGCACATCGGCGGCGCCAGCGGCAACGCGTCGGGCGTGTTCGGTTCGGAGTCCGGGGCGCCGCCGATGCCCGAGATCGCCTGCGCGAGCACGCCCCGCGAGGTGTCCCCTTCGGTGACGATGGTCGCGCCTGAGGCGACGTCCATGCCGCCGGCGTAGCCCCCGGCGCCGCCGTCACCCGAACGGCTGCTCGTGAACGACCCGACCGCTCCGCCGCTGTCGCCGCCCTTGCCGCCAAGGCTGCGGGCCGTCACGCCGTCCGAGGAGGCTCCGGCCGTCTTCAACTGCACGCCGGAGCCGAGCTGGACGTTGACGACGCCGGCCGCCCCGCCGGTTCCGCCGACGCTCGTCACCGCCGTGCTGGCCGCAGTGTCCTCCTTGCCGCTGACGCCGCCCTGTCCGCCCTGCGCCTGCGCGAGGATCGCGCTGGAACTGTCGCCGCTTGTTTCGATGGAGGCGCCCGTGTCCAGCGTGATGCTGATGTCGCCGCCCTTGCCGCCATTGCCGGCGCGTCCGGCGTCGACCTCCGCGCCGGAGATCGCCGTCCCGCCGTCGCCGCCCGCGCC
>NZ_JBJKEX010000702.1:0-596 GCF_045505405.1 Hansschlegelia beijingensis
CGCGGCGCAGGAGCGCGCGATCGCGAGCGCGCGCACGCCGCCGCCGATGACGATGACGTCGTAGGACGCTCGGAGCGTCGGCCGGCGCGCCGCAGGTTTCCCAGCGGGGCGCTGCGTGAGACGCAGGAACGGCAGCGTGGCGAGGGCGCTTCGGAGCAAGGGTCCCGCGGGGGAGGGAATGAGCCTTCAACCCGTATAATGCGTTGCGGCGCCGGGTTCAGCCCGCCCACGACGATTTCACCGCCCCTGAGGCCTTCGCGCGACGGCGTGTCCCTTCACCTCGCGCCGTGAGCCCGCTATGTCACGCCCCGGAAGGAAACGGACCAATGACGGCTCTCTGGCTGACGGTCGCGCTGATGACCGGCGCGGCGGTCTTCGTCGTGCTGGGCTCGCTGGCGCGTCGGCGCGAGGTTTCCGCGGACGCCGCCGAGGCGGACGTCGCGGTGTATCGCGACCAGATCGACGAGATCGCGCGTGATCGCGCGCGTGGTCTGATCGACGAGCGCGATCACGCGCGTGGTCTGATCGACGAGCGCGACGCCGACAGCGCCCGGGTCGAGGTCGCGCGCCGGCTGATCGCGGCCTCCGACCGCGGC
>NZ_JBJKEX010000071.1:0-12214 GCF_045505405.1 Hansschlegelia beijingensis
GCCCGCAGCTCCATGCGGCGTCCGACCGCGCCTTCCGACGCTCCTCGCGGGGGCCCGCGCAGGAACCGACGCGCGGCCTGCGATGTTGCCTAGGCATCCCGGCGCCCCGGCGACGCCCCCGCACATGGAGACCTCCACCATGGCCACCACGGTCGGCGACTATTTCTGGGAGCGGCTCAAGGCCTGGGGCGTCACGCGCGTCTTCGGCTATCCGGGCGACGGCATCAACGGACTGCTCGGCGCGCTCGGCCGCCGCGACGGCGACATCGAGTTCGTCCAGGTCCGCCATGAGGAGATGGCCGCCTTCATGGCCTCCGCGCACGCCAAGTTCACCGGCGAGCTCGGCGTCTGCCTCGCGACCTCAGGGCCCGGCGCGTCGCACCTCATCACCGGGCTCTATGACGCGCGGCTCGACCACATGCCGGTGCTGGCGATCGTCGGGCAGCAGGCCCGCACCGCGCTCGGCGCGCATTACCAGCAGGAGCTTGACCTCAAGTCGATGTTCAAGGACGTCGCCGGCGCGTTCTGCGAGCAGGCGACGGTTCCCGGGCAGGTGCGCCATCTGGTCGACCGCGCCTGCCGGATCGCGATCGGCGAGCGACGCGTCACGGCGCTGATCTTTCCGAACGACCTGCAGGAGGAGGCCTATGAGGAGCCGCCGCTCGCGCATGGCGCGGTGCAGTCCGGGGTCGGCTATTCGCGGCCCAGGGTGGTGCCCTTCGACCACGATCTCCAGCGCGCCGCGGATGTCCTGAACGCGGGCGAAAAGGTCGCCATGCTGGTCGGGGCCGGCGCGATGCAGGCGACCGACGAGGTCATGCAGATCGCCGAGCTGCTCGGCGCGGGCGTCGCCAAGGCGCTGCTCGGAAAGGCCGCGCTGCCCGACGATCTGCCTTACGTCACGGGCTCGATCGGCCTGCTCGGCACGCCGGCGAGCGCAGAGCTCATGGAAGGCTGCGACACGCTGCTGATGGTCGGCACCGGCTTTCCCTATTCGGAGTTCCTGCCGGCGCCGGGCAAGGCGCGCACGGTGCAGATCGACCTCGAGCCCGGCATGCTGTCGCTGCGCTATCCGGCCGAGGTTCCGCTCGTCGGCGACGCGGTCGAGACGCTGCGCGCGCTGATCCCCCTGATCAAGGCCAGGCAGGACCGCTCCTGGCGCCGGACGGTCGAGAAGAGCGTCAAGGCGTCCTGGGAGACGATGGAGAACCGCGCGCTGGCGCCGGCCGATCCGGTAAATCCGCAGCGCGTGTTCCGGGAGCTCAGTCCGCGCCTGCCGGACCATGCGATCCTGACCTGCGACAGCGGCTCCTGCGCCAACTGGTACGCCCGCGACCTGAAGATCCGCCGGGGAATGATGGCTTCGCTGTCGGGCGGCCTCGCCTCGATGGGCGCGGCGGTGCCCTACGCGATCGCGGCGAAGTTCGCGCACCCGCAGCGGCCTGTTATCGCCATGGTGGGCGACGGCGCGATGCAGATGAACAACATGGCCGAGCTCATCACCGTCCAGAAATACTGGCGGGACTGGGCGACGCCGAACTTCGTGGTGATGGTGCTCAACAATCAGGACCTCAACCAGGTCACCTGGGAGCAGCGGGTGATGGAGGGCGACCCCAAGTTCGAGGCGACCCAGGTCCTGCCGGACGTGCCCTATCACCGCTTCGCCGAGCTGATCGGCCTGAAGGGCCTCTATGTCGACGATCCGGAGGCGCTCGGCGCCGCCTGGGATGAGGCGCTCGCGGCGGACAGGCCCGTCGTGCTCGAGGTGCGCACCGATCCGGACGTGCCGCCGATGCCGCCGCATCTGACGCTGAAGCAGATCCGCAACTTCATGACGGCGTGGCCTCGCGACCCGAACGCCGGAGCCATGCTCAAGAACACCGCCCGCCAGGCGCTCGCCTCGGTGCTGCCTGGCGGGAAGGACTGAGCAAGGCCCGGCCGCGTCAGCTCGGGCCGAGGAACATCCTGTAGGCGGCGTTGTCGGACTCGTCCTCAAAGGGATATCCGAGGCTCGCGATCTTCTCGTCGAACCGGGGACGATCGGCGGCCGGCACCTGAAGGCCCACGAGCACCCGGCCATAGTCCGCGCCGTGGTTGCGGTAGTGGAACAGGGTGATGCTCCAGTCCGAGCCCACCGCCTCCAGGAACCTGAGCAGCGCTCCGGGGCGCTCGGGGAATTCGAAGCGCAGCACGATCTCGTCCGAGATGCCCTGCCCGCGGCCGCCGACCATGTGGCGGATGTGCAGCTTGGCGATCTCGTCCGAACTGATGTCCAGCACCGAATAGCCGGCGGCCTCCATGCCCGAGATGAGCTCGGGCTTCTCTCGCGCGGCGTCCGTCAGCTTCAGCCCGACGAACACATGAGCCGCGGAGCCGGAGGCGTAGCGGTAGTTGAACTCCGTGATGGTCCGGCCGCCGATCATCTCGATGAAGCGCCGATAGCTGCCCCGCTCCTCGGGAATCGTCGCCGCGAGCAGGATCTCGCGCGCCTCGCCCACCTCCGCCCGCTCTGCGACGTGCCGCAGGCGGTCGAAGTTCATGTTCGCGCCGCTGTTGATCGCGATCAGCGCGCCGCGCGGCTCGCCGCCGCGCGCGGCGTACGCCTTGAGGCCCGCGAGCGACAGGGCGCCCGCCGGCTCGGCGAGGACCCGCGTGTCCTCGAAGATGTCCTTCACGGCGGCGCAGATCTCGTCGGTGTCGGCGGTGAGCACGTCGTCGAGCAGTTCACGGCACAGGCGGAACGTCTCCTCGCCGACCTGCCGGACCGCCACGCCGTCGGCGAACAGACCCACCCGCGGCAGCACGACCCGCTCGTCAGCCTCGAGCGCCGCCTTCATGGAGGCGGCGTCGGCGGGCTCGACGCCGATGACCTTCACCTGCGGCCTCAGATACTTGACGTAGGATGCGATGCCCGCCGCCAGCCCGCCGCCGCCGATCGGCACGAACAGCGCCTCGATCGGCCTCGGGTGATCCTGCATGATCTCGACGCCGATCGTGCCCTGGCCGGCGATCACATGCGGATCGTCATACGGGTGCACGAACGTCATGCCGCGCTCCGCGCCCATCATGCGGGCGAACGCGTAGGCGTCGTCGAAGGTGTCGCCGTGAAGCAGGACCTCGCCGCCGAAGTGCCGGACGGCGTCGATCTTGATCGGCGGCGTCGTCACCGGCATCACGACCAGCGCCTCGACGCCCAGCCGCTGCGCCGACAGCGCCACCCCTTGCGCGTGATTGCCCGCGGACGCGCAGACGACGCCGGCGCGACGCTCGTCCTCCGACAGGCGGGCGATCCGGTTGTAGGCCCCCCGGATCTTGAACGAGAACACCGGCTGCATGTCCTCGCGCTTGAGGAGGACGTCGCGGCCGAGACGCGCGCCGAGCCGGGTCATGCGGTCGAGCGGCGTGTGCGTCGCGACGTCATAGACGCGCGCGTCGAGGATCTCGCGAACGTAATCCATCCGGCTGCTCCCTGGGCGCGGCCGGCTCCGCCTTGCGGAATGTCCATGCCCGCCCACAGAGGGGCTCTAGGCGAGGATGATGAGCTTGCGCAAGCGCGGCCGGCCGGCTCAGTCCGCGGCCGGTCGCCCCGCCGAGAGCGGCGTCCCGCGCTGGGTCACCACCAGCGCGACGCCGGAAAGCACGAGAACCATGGCCGCGACGGCGGGTGGGGTGATCGCCTCGCCGAGGATGGGCGCTGCGGCCAGCACGCCGATCAGCGGCACCAGCAGCGAGCCGGTGGCGGCGGTGGAGGGCGACAGGCGCCGGACGGCGGCGAACCAGGCCAGATAGCAGAGCCCCATCGGCACCGCCGTCATGTAGATCCAGGCGGCGAGTCCCGTGGCGCTCAGGGCGCCGAGCCGGGGCTGCTCGAAAGCGAGGCTGAGCGCGATCATCGGGGCGCTGCCGAGCCCGACCTGCCAGGCGGTGTTGGCGATCGGCGGCAGCGGGACCCCGCCGCGTCCCGTCACGGTGCCGATGGCGAACAGCACCGCGGCCGCGAGCGCGAAGGCGACGCCGGGCAGCTTCGCCGCGTCGAACGCTGCAAGGCTGTCGCCGAACAGGATCAGCGTGCCGGCGAGGCACAGCACGAGCGCTGCGCCCGACCGCAGGCTCGGGCGCGCGCCCAGGACGGGCCAGGCGAACAGCACCGCCCAGACCGGCATGGTGTAGACCAGCAGCGCCGCCTCGCCGGCCTTGAGCCAGAGCAGCGCGAGCGTCGAAAAGCCCATAAAGGCGAAGACGTTGGTGAAGGCGGCCCAGGCCAGCCGCCCCCGCGACCCGCGCGCCGGAAGGAGCCGCTCGCCCCTGAGCGAGGCCAGCGTCGCGAGCACGGCGGCGGCCACGAGGCCGGCCGATCCGCGCGCGAACAGCGGCGGCCATTCCAGCAGCAGCAGCTTGACGATCGGCCAGTTGAGGCCCCAGCCGAGCGTCGCCACCAGCAGGCAGGCCACGCCCGCGCGGTCGATCCGCGCAGGCGTCAGCTCCGCTGGCGCGACCTCAGCGGCCGGCGTTGCGGTAGCGCGCGATCCTGTCATGAAGACCGTCCGGCATCACCGAGCGCACCAGATCCGCCATGTCGGCGTCGCGCGTGTCCGCGCCCGTGAGCGCCAGAAGGCGCTCGGCCGTCTGCGCGGGCAAGCCCTGATGGGCGGCGACGATCTTCTCGGCCTCGGCCTCGAGTTCGGAGCGCTCGACCAGATGGGTCAGCAGGCCGAGGCCCAGCGCCTCCTCGGCCCCGATGGTGCGGTTCTCGAGCAGGATCGCGCGCGCCGCGTCCTGGCCGACGACGCGCGCCAGATGCCGCGTGCCGAGCGCCACCCCGAAGCGGAAGCCGGGGAAGCGGAACCTGGCCTCGCGGGAGCCGATCCGGTAGGCGCAGGACGCCGCGAGATCGGCGCCGGCGCCGAACGCCGCCCCGCCGACGAGCGCGATGGTGACCACCGGCGCATGGCGCACGGCCTGCAGCAGCGTCTCGATCCGCACGAAGCGCAGCAGCAGGTCGCCCTGGCTCTGCTCCTCGACCCCGGTGAAGTCGAAGCCGCCGCAGAACGCCTTGCCCTCGCCCGTGAAGGCGATCGGCTTGCCGTCCGGCAGCGCCGCCTCGAAGGCGGCGAGCAGCGCGTCGACGGTCGCGGAATCGAGCGCGTTCGCCTTCTCGGGCCGGTCGATCGTCAGCGTGCGGAACGCTCCCGCGGCGGCGGAGCCGGCCCTCACAGGGCCTTGGCGTAGCGGCGTTCCGTCCATTCGCTCATCACCTCGTCATTGTGCTCGCCGAGCCGCGGAGGCGTCCGCGTGATCTCGAACTCGTAGTCCGTCAGGCCGATCGGGAAGCCGACCGTCTTGGCTTCGGCCCCGTTCGGCATCGTCACCGGCTGCACCCAGCCCATCTCGTCGACATGCGGGTCGGAGAGGATGTCGGCGAAGTCGTTGATCGGCGCGCAGGGCACGCCCCTGGCGTCGAAGTCCGCGAGCCATTCGGCGGCCGTGCGGGTCGCGAAGATCGGCTCCAGGATCGCGGCCAGCTCGTTCTGGTTCTTCGCGCGCAGCGACTGCGACGTGAAGCGCGGATCGTCCGGCAGGTCCGGCCGGCCGACGATCGCGCAGGTGTCGCGCCACAGCTTGTCGTTGCCGGCGGCGATCGTGAACGGCTTGTCGGAGGCCTGGAACCCCGCATAGGGCGCGTTGCGCGGATGCGCCGAGCCGAGACGGCGCGGCGCGACGCCGGTGCCGAAATACTCGCTCGTCTGCAGCGCAGAGATGCCGAGCAGCGAGCCGAGGATCGAGCAGTCGACATGCGCGCCCTTGCCGGTCTCTCGCGCCCGCATCACGGCCGCCAGGATCACGTAGCCGGCATAGAGACCGGTGGCGAAGTCGCCGACCGGCACGCCGCACTTGACCGGCGGCCGGCCCTCTTCGCCGGTGACGCTCATCAGGCCGCTGATGGCCTGCGCGGTGACGTCGAACGCCCCCTTCTGCGAATAGGGGCCGGTCTGGCCGTAGCCGGTGATCGAGCAATAGACCAGCCGCGGGTTGCGCGCCTTGAGCTGGTCGTAGCCGAGGCCGGCCCGCTTCAGCGCGCCGGGGCGGAAGTTCTCGATGAAGACGTCGGCGTTCTCGACCAGCTCGTAGAGCTTCGCGAGGTCGGCCTTGTCCTTGATGTCGAGCGCGATCGACCGCTTGTTGCGGTTGAGCGAGGTGAAGTTGCCGCTGAACTCGCCTTCGCCCTCGTCGCCGGCGTGCAGCGGGGGCCAGCCGCGCATGCCGTCGCCGCCGTCGGGCCGCTCCACCTTCACCACGTCGGCGCCGAGATCGGCGAGCAGCATGCCGGTGAACGGCCCCGCCGCGATCTGCGCGAATTCGAGCACCCGCAGGCCCTCAAGAGGTCTCACGGACGCTGCGCCGTTCATGCTCATGCCACCAGCCTTTCGCATTCCAGCGCCGCATAGGCGCCGCGATGATAGAGCAGCGGCTCGCCGCCGTGCACATGCACCTTGGCGACCTCGCCGATGATGATGGTGTGATCGCCGCCCTGGCAGATCTCCGAGAGGGTGCATTCGGCCGCGGCGAGCACGCCGTCAAGCAGCGGGCTCCCGAACGCGCCCATCGTGTAGCCGACCGTCTCGAACTTGTTCGCCTGCTTGGAGGCGAAGATCCGGGAGACCTCCGTCTGCTCGCGCGCCAGGAAATGCAGCCCGAAATGTCCGCTCGCGAGCAGCGCCCCGAGCGTGTTCGACTTGTGGTCGAGGCAGATCAGGAACAGCGGCGGGTCGAGCGACAGCGACGTCACCGCGTTGATCGTCACCCCGCAGAGCTCGCCCTCGGGACTCTGGGTGGTGACGACCGCGACGCCCGTCGCGAAGTGGCCCGCGAAGGCGCGCAGTTCTTTCGCGGTGATCTGGTCGGAGACGCACATTTGGGATGAACCTCCCGGAAACGGCCGTGCGGAGACTGGGGTGGCGAAGGCGGGGATCAGGCGGCCGCGGCGAGCGGCCCCTCCAGGCGCAGACCGGCCTGCCGCATCAGCGGCAGCACGCGTTCGCCGAAGAACTTCAGGTCGGGCAGGAAGTCATAGAAGTTGACCTGGACGCCGTCGATCCCGGCGGCCTTGAGCCGCTTGAAGCCGTCCACCACCTGCTCGGGCGTGCCGACGATGTGGACGTTGCCGCCGATCGTCCACTGCTCCTTGGTGGCGGCTTTCCAGGACGCCTGATCCCCGCCCGCGAAGGTCTGGTAGAAATTCTGCGCCGCGACCGGGTCGGCGTTCTCCAGGATCGCATTGTACTGGGCCCAGGCCTCGGCCTCGGTCTCGCGGCAGATGACGTGCGGATTGATCAGCGTGCGGACGTCGCGGCCGATCTCCTGCGCCGCCGCCTTGATCTTGGCGGTGTGCGCGGGCAGCGCCTCGCAGGCCTTGTCGAGATTGGCGCCGGCGGGGCTCGTCACGAAGATCAGGTCCGAATGCTTGACCGCATAGGCGAGGCCCGCGCCCGAGGAGGAGGCGTTGACCAGCAGGCATTTTCCGCCGGCCGGCTTCGGCGCGATGAAGGCGTCCTTCATCTTCCAGAAGCGGCCGTCGATCGTGATGTTCTCGTCCTCGGACCAGAGCCGCTCCATCATGGTCACGAACTCATCGGCCATGACGTAGCGATGGTCGTGCTCGATCGGCTCGAGCCCGAACATCTCGAACTCGCTCTTCTTGTAGCCGGTGACCATGTTGAGGCCCCAGCGGCCGCCGCTCATCTCCGAGATGGTGGCGCCGAACTTCGCCAGATGCAGCGGATGCCAGCCGTAGAGAATGTGGACCGTGGAGACGAGCAGGATGCGCTTGGTGAGCGCCGCGAGCCCGGCTGTGACGAGCAGCGGATCGGTCGCCTTCTCGCGGAACTTCATCTCGCCGCCATAGCCGCCCTTGCCCATCCACTGCGCGAGGCCGAAGACGAGGTCGAAGCCGAGGCGCTCGGCCTCGATGGTGCAGCGGGCGTTGTAGTCGAAGGTCCAGGAGGTCTCGCGCGGGGCCCGTGACGGGCTCCAGGCGCCGGACTGGATCGGCAGGAACAGGCCGAGCATCAGGGGATTGCGCTTGGCGGCCTCGAGCGGCGACAGCGCTGCGTCCTCGCCGCGGTGATTGTGATCGAGCATCATGCGCTCTCCCATGGTTTCGCGCGGGTTGCGCCCCGGCGCTGATCTTTTGCGGGCCACGGCCTAAGCCGCGCCGGCGCCTCTGATCAGATGGTAGACTTCGTGTTTTTCGATTGAAAACGATAGTTTTCGATCAGGCTTCTTCGATTAATTCGATGGGGAGTGGGCCGCCGGGAGAGCGATCGGCGGCCGGCGAGTCTCCTCGCCGGCCGCCGACGTCATAGTCTCCGTGGGCGAACGGAGCCTACGAGGTCGCCGAGACCGGGGTCGGCTTGACCGGCGTCGCCGCCGTGCTCGCGTCGCCCCGGGCCCAACCTTCGTTCGTCGTGTAGTCGGATTGCGACCGATCCTTGAGGAGCAATGCGGAGATCAGGCTGATGGCCGCGATCACCGCGATGTAGATGCTGAGCGCCGTCGAGGTGCCGTAGGTGTGCAGCAGGTAGGCGCAGATCAGCGGCGCCGGCCCGCCCGAGGTCAGCGACGCGAGGTGGTAGCCGATCGAGGAGCCCGAATAGCGGACGCTCGGCGGGAAGCTCTCCGTCGTGAAGGCGGCGAGCGGCGCCCACTGCATGTCGTGGATCGGGATCGAGATCACGATCGCGAACACCACCAGCGCAGGGATCTTGGTGTCCAGCATCCAAAAATACGGGAACGCGAAGGCGAGCATCGTCGCCGCGCCGATCACGTACATCCGCTTGCGGCCGATCTTGTCCGACGCCCAGCCGAAGAACGGATTGGCGAACAACGAGACCACGCAGGCGACGAGCACGCAGTTGAACAGGAACTGTCGATCGAAGCCGAGGTTCTTGGTGCCGTAGGCGAGCAGGAAGGTGGTGAAGATCACGAACGGCGCCTGCTGACCCGTGCGGATCAGGCAGGTGAGCAGGATCTGCTTCCAGTAGCCGCGCACCGCTTCCATCACGGGCGCGCGGGCGAGCTTCTTTTCGCTCTGCAGCCTCTGGAACACCGGCGTCTCCAGCACGCCCAGGCGGATGTACAGCCCGACGCCGATCAGCACCGCGCTGAACAGGAACGGAATGCGCCAGCCGACGGATTCGAACCAGGCGGAGTCGCCGAACTGCGCGGTCAGGGTGAGCGCGCCCACCGCCATCAGCATGCCGAGCGGCGAGCCGAACTGCGGCCAGCTGGCCGCCAAGCCGCGGCTCTTGTTGAACTTCGACCATTCGGTCGCGACCGCGACCGCGCCGCCCCATTCGCCGCCGACGCCGATGCCCTGCAGGACGCGCAGGAACACGAGCCCGACCGCGCCCCAGACGCCGATCGACTCATAGGTCGGCAGCAGGCCGATGAAGACCGTGCTCACGCCCATCAGCATGAGCGTCACCACCAGGGTCGTCTTGCGGCCGATGCGGTCGCCGTAATGGCCGAAGATCAGCGCGCCGAGCGGACGCGCCACGAAGCCGACGAACATGGTCGAGAACGACAGCAGCGTCGCCGAATACGGGTCCGTGGCCGGGAAATAGAGCTTGCCGAACACCAGCGCGGCGGCGAGGCCGTAGAGATAGAAATCATACCACTCGATCATCGTGCCGACGGTCGAGGCGATCACGGCGCGCCGGGCGTGGCGCGCGGTGTCGGCGTCGCTAAGCGCCGACGCCCCCTCATGAGACGCCATCCAGTCCTCCTCACGTCCCTCCCGGGACTATCGTGTCCACGTCGCTGACGCTTGAGCGCCCCAGGGCCGCGACACCCCGTCGTCGCGGCCTTGGGTAAGCGCCCGGCGCGTCCGGGCGCCCGCCTCTGGCTGGGCCAGGCGGGCGTTCTTTTCGTTGAGATCGCGAGGTCGGACCTCCCGATCCGCCCGAACATTATGATCCGGAAAATCCGATTGAAAACGATAGTTTCCGATCGATAGACTTCGAGTTATTCGATGGCGGGGCGGCTCATCCATGAATTTTCGCCAGCTTCAGACCTTCCTGGAAATCGTGCGGCTCGGCAGCTTCGCCGCCGCGGCCGGGAAACTGAACGCCACGCAGTCGACGGTCTCGGCGCGCATTCAGGAACTCGAGCAGGACCTCAGCGTCACGCTGTTCGACCGCAGCCATCGGAAGGCGACGCTCACCGCCAAGGGACGCGAACTGGTGAGCTACGCCGAGCGCGCGCTCGCGCTGCAGAGCGAGATCCGCGAGCAGGTCGGCCCGCGCGAGGCGCTCTCCGGCGTGGTCAGGGTGGGCGTGGCGGAGCTTGTCGCCATGACCTGGTTGCCGGAGCTCGCCGCCCGGCTGCACCGGCTCTACCCGAAGATCACGCTCGAGCTCGACATCTCGCTGACGGCGCCGCTGCGCAACCGTCTGCAGGCCGGCGAACTCGACGTGGCGCTGATCCCCGGCCGCTCCTTCGACACCGGGCTGGTGGCGCGCCCGCTCGGCGCCGTCGAGTTCTGCTGGATGGCGGGGCGCGGCCTCGAACTGCCGGAGCGCCCGCTCGAAGCTTCCGACTTCAAGGCGCTCCGCATCCTGTCGCTCGGCGAGAACTCGGTCCATTTCGAGACCGTGTCGTCGTGGCTCGCGGCGAGCGGCTCGACCCAGCGCCCCGATCTCTGCAACAGCATGACGGTGCTCTCGATCCTCACGGCCGCCGGCGTCGGCATCAGCCTGCTGCCGCCCTCCTGCTACGAGAAGGAGCTCGCCGAGGGCGCGCTGCGCATCCTGCCGAGCCAGCCCCAGCCGCCCCCGATCCCGTTCGCGGCGGTCTACAAGACGCGGCGGCTGACCACGTTGCAGGAACTGGTGGCCGAGACGGCCGTCGAGGTCAGCACCTTCGCCGGGGGGCCCCAGCCCGCGGGCTAGCAGCGCCCCGGCGGCGCATCCGCGCCACCACCTGAGGGCGCGCGCGGCGGCGGCCCACGTGCTATGGGCGAACATCCCTTCGCCGGAGCGGACGCCCCCATGGCCTCGACCGACGCCGCCGCCTATGCGCCGCTGATCCCGGTTCCGGCGGAACGGCGCGTGTTCGCCGCGCGGGATTCGTTCGCGCTGTGGTTCTCGCTCGGGCTCGGCCTGCTGGTCCTGCAGGCGGGCTCGCTGCTGGTTCCGGCGCTCAGCCTCGGCGAGGCGTTCGCGGCCATCGTCTGCGGCAGCGTGCTCGGTGTGCTGCCGCTCGCGCTCGCAGGCATGATGGGCGCCGAGAGCGGCCTTTCCGCGATGGCGACGCTGCGGCCCTCGCTCGGCATCAGAGGCGCGGCGATCCCGGCCGTCCTCAACGTCATCCAGCTGGTCGGCTGGGGCTCGTTCGAGATCATCGTCATGGCGGACGCCGCCGACACGCTGACCACGGGCCTGACCGGGGTCTCGTCGCCCGTCATGTGGACGCTGCTGTTCGGAGGGCTGGCGACCGCGATCGCGGCCGGCGGCCCGGTGTCCTTCGTGCGCCGCTTCCTGCGCGAATGGGGCCTTTACCTGATCCTCGCCGCCTCGGCCTGGCTCACCTACGCGCTGCTCGCCCGGCAGGACCTCGCCGCGCTGTTCGCCCGCCCCGGCCAGGGCGGCATGGGGTTCGGCGCGGCCGTCGACCTGGTGGCGGCGATGCCGCTCTCCTGGCTTCCGGTGATCGCGGACTACGGCCGCTTCAGCCGCACGCCCGACGGGGCCTTCCGGGGCTCCGCGCTCGGCTATTTCCTCGGCAACGTCTGGTTCTACGGGCTCGGCGCGACCTATGCGCTGAGCTCCGGCGGCGAGGCCTCGATAGCGGGCACGCTCGCGCTCGCCGGCGGCGGCTTCGCGCTGCTGCTGATCCTGCTCGACGAGACCGACAACGCCTTCGCGGCGGTGCACTCCGCCGCGGTCTCGACCGGCACGCTGACCCGCGTCCCTGTCCGCCGGCTGGCGCTCGGCTTCGGCGCGCTCTGCACGCTGATCGCGCTGACGCTCCCCCTCACCGAGTATGAGGGCTTCCTGCTGCTGATCGGCTCGGTGTTCGCGCCGCTGTTCGGGGTCGCGCTGGCCGACCACTTCATCGTCCGCCGGCGCCGGATCGACGCCGCCGAGATTGACCGCCGCGGCGGGGCCTACTGGATCTGCCCGCGCCGCGAGTTCAGATCGCCGATGACGGAGCC
>NZ_JBJKEX010000703.1:0-592 GCF_045505405.1 Hansschlegelia beijingensis
AGGTCGTCGAGGGCGTCGTCGGCCCAGGCGAGGCTCGCCCGGTCCTCGTAGAGCTGGCGCATGAGCGGGATGACCGACGAGCGGCCGACCAGCGCGCCGTCGACCTCCTCGGCGTCGCTGAGCAGCGGCGCGAGCTCCCCCGCGCCAGCGACGTCCGGCTCAACATAGAACACCGCGAGCGGGTCGCCGCCGAGATGAAGCTCGTGCAGGCGGCCGGCCGGGATCATCGCCGCCTCGCAGGCCCGCCAGGGGCCGCCCTCGAGGCGCAGCCCGAACGGGCCTCCGAGGCTCGACAGGAAGACGGGCGCGCCGTGCTGGTGGAAGGCGTTGTGGTCGAGCGAGCCGATGAACAGCGTCCGGCCGGCGTCGAGCCGCCAGAGCGGGGCGAGCGGCGCGTCCCCTGTCGCAGCAGGTCCGTACAAGCGCCGTTCCTCCGGGGTTCCTAACCTCGGGCCCTGGCCGGCAGGGGCCGGCAGCCAGGGGGGAGCCTAACGATGTTCAGCCAGAAGACCATCCTGACCCGAAGAGGCGCGGTCGCCTGCGCGACAGCCGCCCTGGCTGCGCCGGCGCTGCTGCGCGGCCTCGCGGCCCC
>NZ_JBJKEX010000704.1:0-588 GCF_045505405.1 Hansschlegelia beijingensis
GTTCGGCGTGGGGCGCCCCGACGCCGCCGGCGCGGGCGAGCCGACCGGCGTGTTCGCCTGGATGGCCGCCAAGCAGTCGCTGTTCTACCAGGCGCTGTCGCAGGCGATCCGAGCCCTGCGCACGGATCCCGCAGCCCTGTGGTCGCTCGTCGGCCTGTCTTTCGCCTATGGGGTCTTCCACGCCGCAGGCCCGGGCCACGGCAAGGCGGTGATCTCGTCCTATCTCGTCGCGACCGGCGAAGGCTTCCGGCGCGGGGTGGCGCTGTCTTCGCTGGCGGCGCTCGCGCAGGCCATCACCGCGATCCTCGTCGTGGGAGCGCTCACCGTCGTCTTGGGAGCGACCAGCGTTGCGATGGGAGCGGCCACCTACTGGCTCGAGGCCGCGAGCTACGCGGCGATCACGGCGCTCGGCGCTCTCCTGCTGTGGCGGAAGGGGCGCGGCCTGATGCGCGCGGCGCGCGGCCTGCCGGTCCATGTCCATGGCCCGGATTGCGCCCATGAGCACGGCGTGAACCCCGCGCTCGTGCAGGGACCGTTATAGTTACGGCCGCCGTTTACTGGGGCTTCGATTCAAAGCTTGCACCTCTC
>NZ_JBJKEX010000705.1:0-583 GCF_045505405.1 Hansschlegelia beijingensis
ACCGTAGCGGCCTCCCGTACATCGCCCCTGCTGCGGAAGAGCAGCACCGCCGAATCAACGATGATTTCGTTCGGGTTGTCTGTGCGGAACGTCCGAACGTTCGTGATGTAGTGGCGCAACCGTGAGGGAGGGTCTTCGGTCCAGGCATGCTCTGTGGCAAACCGGGCTACCCGTCGGCTGAGCGAGTACCTGTTTTCATCAAGATGGGCCATACCGGGGGACGTGCTGTAGCCGGCACCCAGGGCGGTCGTCACCCGCACGGGCATCAGATAATGCACGTCCTCAGCAATCCGTGCCATCCATGCGTCATAGTCCTGGGCGTCCAGGAGGTAGGCTTCGTCAACCAGCCAACGGTGCGCCTGAAGGTGGAGCGCATCATCGAACGGGAGGGATTCCCCTATCCTCTGGGTGCGTGGGGCATGGCCACCGAGAACAGACTGCTCCGAAAGGGTCTTGCCGTTGCGATCGGTTTCAACGCTCATGGCCTAGGCCTCCTTTGTGAGGATCGGGTCGGCTGGGATGGCAGTGCTCCCGACGGCGGCCCGTGAAGGATCCGCCTCGGTGGCCGCGGGTGCCTGAATAG
>NZ_JBJKEX010000706.1:0-582 GCF_045505405.1 Hansschlegelia beijingensis
CGCCGGAGAGCGCCGCGCCCTCAGCATCGGCCACCGCCAGGCGCGTGAGCTCGATGCCGTCTGCGCCGACCAGCCCTTCGACGGCGACGCCGGTCATGGCCACGCCGCCGAACACGAGCGTCTTCGCGTTCAACGACAGTGAGAGGTCCAGAGGCCCGCCGGCCAGAGCGCCGCCGGCGATGCGGCCCATCCCGAGCGCGTCGAGGTCCAGCCGGTCGGAGACGAGCTGCGCGTCGAGCCGAGGTCGCCCGCCATCCTCGCCGGAGGTCCAGGCGAGCCGTCCCGACGAGCGCGCGCCGTCCACCGAGAGGTCCGCGTTCTGGATCTGCACGGCGCCCAGCCGCGCGCTGACGTCGCCCTTCAGCGTAATCTTCTCGCCCAGCCGCGAGCCGACGTCCTCGCCGCCTGAAAGCCAGCGCCGGAAGGACTGGAAGTCTTCGGACGCGAACGTCACCGGCCCGGCGAAGCCCGGGCCAGCCTCGCCGAACGCGACCGCGCCGGAGGCCGTCATGGTCGAGGCGCCGGGAAGCTCGGCGGAAGCGGACTGGATCCGCCAGGCGCCCTGTTCCGCGCGAAGGACCG
>NZ_JBJKEX010000707.1:0-581 GCF_045505405.1 Hansschlegelia beijingensis
CGAGTTGTGAACCTTCGCTTGTCCGCGAGCGAAACCGCGGACGCCTGACAGCTCGTGCGGATAGCGCGGCCCGAAGCCTGCGAGGCCGACGCGCTCCAGCCATTCGTCGACGACCGCGTCCGCCTCCGCCCGCCGCTGCCCGCGCAGGCCGAAGCGGACGTTCTGGGCGACCGACAGATGCGGGAACAGCGCGTAGTCCTGGAACATGAAGCCGACGCTGCGCCGGTCCGGCTCGACGAACACCCCGCGTCCCGCGACCAGCGCGCCGGCGATCCAGATCTCGCCCGAAGACGGCGCGTCGAGCCCCGCGATCAGGCGCAGCAGGGTCGATTTCCCGCAGCCGGACTGGCCGACAAGGCTGAGAATCTCGCCGGACGCGACGTCGAGCGAGACCTCGCGCAGGACGGGCTTCGCGCCGAAGGATCGGGAGAGCGCGCGGAGCCGGACTGCGGCCGGAAGGTCGGTCATGCCAGCATTCGCTCGCGCTCGGGGAGACGCGGCTAGGAAGGCGCCGCCGGGCCCGCTGTCAAGCCGGGCGCGCTCAGGCGTTCGCGCCGACCGCCGCCTTCATGACCGCGCGG
>NZ_JBJKEX010000708.1:0-581 GCF_045505405.1 Hansschlegelia beijingensis
CCCCCGGGGCATGCAGGGGGCGGCATGGCCGCTGAAGTCGGCGAGAAGCGCGGCCGGCGGCTGGAACGGGCGGCGGCGGCGATGTTCGTCGCCGCGCTGACGGCGCTCATGCTCGTCTCGATCGCCGACAAGCCGTTTCCGTTTCGCGGCGCGGACGAGCAGGGCCACTTCTCCTACGTGGCCCACCTCTCCCGGAGCGACCGCCTCTGGCCGGACCTCGGCGCCATGCCGCTCTACGACCTGGACGGCGCGCCGACCGGCCGGGCGAACTTCATCAATCATCCGCCGCTGTTCTACTGGACCGCGCTGCCGCTCCATGACGCGCTCGCGGCGCGCCATGCGGATTTCGGGTGGCTCAGGGTCTATCCGGCCGCGCTCGCGGTCGCGGCCTTCGCGGCGATCGCCGCCTTCGGGCTGCGCATGCGGATCGGCGTCGCGGGTTTCGCCGTGCTGTTCGCCGGGGCGGCGTTCCTGGATTTCCCGGCCCTCGCGGGCGCCTTCAGCAACGACCAGATGGCGATGCTGGGCGGCGCGCTCGCCTGCCTCGGGGCCGCGCGGCGGGTTTCGTCCCGCGCCGACCG
>NZ_JBJKEX010000709.1:0-581 GCF_045505405.1 Hansschlegelia beijingensis
CCAGGGGCTCAGCGGGCGTCTCGCGGTCGCCGCCGCCGAAACGCCGCTGGCGGCGGGTCATGTGGCGACCGGCGCCCGCTTCGCGCTCGCGCTTCGCCCGAATGCGATGACGATCGAAACTTACGCGGCGAACCTCGACGGCGGCCGGCTGACCGGCTCGCTCGGGATCAGCCGCGCAGGGTCCGACGCGACGGCGACTCTTGCGGCCGCGCTGTCAGGAGCTTCGGCCGAGAGAGCGCTGGGCCTGCCGGCGGCCGCCTCGCCGCTCGCCGGAACGGTCGACGTGAAGCTCGACGCGCAGGGGACGGGCCGCTCGCTGGCCGCGATCGTGAGTTCGCTCGCAGGCGCCGGCTCCATCTCCTTGCGGGACGGGACGATCCGCAGGCTCGACCCGGCGGCGATCGATCAGATCGAGCCGCAGGTCGAGGCGGGGCTGGCGCTGGACGGCGCCAGGATCGCGGCTGCTCTCGAGGCGCCGCTTGGACGCGGAGACCTGACGCTGCGGCGGCTTTCGGCGCCCTTCACCATATCGGGCGGCGTGGCGCGCAGCGCCTCCTTGGTCAGTCGGGCGGCGGCGATCT
>NZ_JBJKEX010000710.1:0-579 GCF_045505405.1 Hansschlegelia beijingensis
TGATCTCCGGGGCGGAAGCGGATTACGCCCGCTCGGAGCCTGTCCCGAACGGCCGACGGGAATTCCCGAACCTCGCGCCTCATGTGGCGGAAGTCGCGGCCGCCCGCGCGGGCGCCGGCGCGGTGGCGCGGCTCACCGTCAGGCATGATCTGCAACGTTCGCTCGAAGACCTCGCGCGCGACCGCGCCCGAGCCCTGGGCCCCGGCCTATCGGTGGCGATCGTGGCGGCCGACGTCGCGACCGGAGCGATTGAAGCCTCCGTGGGCTCGGCGGATTACTTCGACGCGACGCGCGCCGGCGCGCTCGACCAGACGCGGGCGGTGCGATCGCCGGGCTCGGCGCTGAAACCGTTCATCTACGCGCTTGCTTTCGAGAACGGGCTCGCCGCGCCCGCGACCCTGATCGAGGACCGGCCGGCGCGCTTCGGCGACTATGCTCCGCGCAACTTCGATCAGGCGTTTCATGGCACGGTGAGCGCGGCGGAAGCGCTGGCGCTGTCGCTCAACATCCCGGCGGTGGCGTTGCTCGACGCGGTCGGGCCCGCGCGCTTCGTGGCCCGTCTCCGCGCGGCCAGATCGG
>NZ_JBJKEX010000711.1:0-575 GCF_045505405.1 Hansschlegelia beijingensis
TGGGCGCAAGGCGGCATCGCGGCCGCGGTGGGGCTTGGGGACAGCGCGGAGGCCCACGCCGCGGACACGATCGCGGCAGGCGCCGGCATCGTCGATGACGCGATCGCAGCGCTGATGACCCGCGAGGCGCCGGCCCGCATCGCAGACCTCCTCGCCTACGGCGTCCCGTTCGACCGCGACCTCGAAGGCAAGCTGCTGCTGTCGCGCGAAGCCGCGCATAGCCAGCGCCGGATCGTGCGGGTGAATGGCGATCTCGCCGGGAAGGCGATCATGGCGGCGCTGGTGACCGCCGTGCGGAACACCCCCTCGATCCGGGTGCTGGAGGGCTTCGTCGCCGAAGACCTCGTCATGGAAGGGCGGTTCGTGACAGGCGTCTCCGCGCGCCCGCTCGGCGACCATGCGGCAAAGCCGCTCCATCTCACCGCGCGGGCGGTCGTTCTCGCCTCGGGAGGCGTCGGGCATCTCTACGCCGTCACGACCAATCCGGTGGAGGCGCGCGGCGGCGGGCTCGCCATGGCGGCGCGCGCGGGCGCCCTGTTGGCGGACCTCGAGTTCGTGCAGTTCCACCCGACGGC
>NZ_JBJKEX010000072.1:0-12183 GCF_045505405.1 Hansschlegelia beijingensis
AGCCGCACCAGGATGCCGGCGGCGCAGACGCCCACGATGGGCCGGCCCGCCCGGAAGAGCTCCGCGACGAGCGCGCCGGAGTCCTCGAATGTGCGGTCAAGCTCGCCGACGCGGCCGGCGAGGCCGAAGGTTTCGCCGGAAACAGCGCCGGCCACGCGCCGCGCCGTCGCGACCCCGGACACATTGAACACGATGATCGCGGGACGGCTCACGGCGTTTCGCGGCTCGGCACGACGACGATGGAGAAGTATGGCACGGAGGCCGGATCGACTTCCGCCGCGCGCATCGTGCGCTCCCCTGCCTGGCTGGCGCGCTCGACATAGAAGGCGCGATCGAGGGCCCCGGCCGCCTCGAGGGCCGCGCGAACCTTCCCGAAGGTGCGTCCGAGCTTCATCACGACGGCGGCGTCGGCCGCCGCGAGCCGCCGGGTGAGCTCTTCGGGAGGCAGCGTGCCCGGAATGACCGTGACGGTGTCCTTTCGCAGGCAAAGAGGCCGACCGAGCGCGACCGGGCCGGCCATGACGGAGGACACGCCGGGCGTGACGGTGGTCTCATAACGCTCGTTCAGCCGCGCGTGCCAGTAGATGAAGGAGCCATAGAAGAACGGGTCGCCTTCACAGAGCACGCAGACGTTGCGGCCGGCGTCCAGCAGCGAGGCGATCTCTTCCGCGCTGCGGTCATAGAACGCACGCATGACCTCCGGGTAGGAGGGCAGGTCCGCCTCGGGGCTCGCCGTTATCGGGTAGACGAGAGGCAGGAGCTGCTGATCCGGCCGCAGATGCGGACGCGCCGCAGACAGAGCGACGCCGTCGCCGCGCTTCGCCACGGGGTACGCGACGACGTCCGCTTCCTGGATCAGGCGAAGCGCCTTGAGAGTCAGCAGCTCGGGATCGCCGGGGCCGACGCCGACGCCGGAAAGCCTGCCGGGCGTCATTCGCGGGGATCCGCCAGCGCGTTGAGGGCGGCGACGGTCATCGCGCTGCCGCCGCGCCGGCCGAGCAGCGTGATGAACGGCGCGCCGCGCGGGTTCCGCGCCAGCTCGTCCTTCGACTCCGCCGCCCCGATGAAGCCGACCGGCAACCCGACGATCGCCGCGGGCCTTGGCCAGCCGTCGTCGAGCCGGCCAAGCAGGTGGAACAGCGTCGTGGGCGCGTTGCCGATGGCGACGACTGCGCCCTCGATCCGGTCGCGCCAGAGCTCGACGGCCGCGGCGGACCGTGTCGTGCCCAGCTCCGCGGCAATGCGCGGAGTCGCAGGATCGTCGAGGAGACAGATGACCTTATTGTCCGCCGGCAGCCGCGCACGGGTGACGCCGGATGCCACCATCTTGGCGTCGCAGAGGATCGGCGCGCCGCGTCGAAGAGCCCCGCGCGCGGCGTCGACGACGGTCGGGTCGAAGCGAATGTCGGCCGGCAGGTCCGTCATGCCGCAGGCATGGATCATGCGGGCCACGACGCCTGCGACGTCCTCCGGGAGGCCGGAGAGGTCGCTCTCCGCCCGGATCGTCGCGAACGAGCGGCGATAGATCTCGGCCCCGTCTCTGATGTAGTCCATCGCGCCCGCTTCAATTTCGCGACAGCCTTGTGACGGGGCGCCCGCCGCATGGCAAGGCATTCCTTGGCGAACGGCCTAGCGCACTCTGTGCGCGAGGAGGTCGATGAGCTCCGGCGCGGTCATTGCGCCGCGGCGGCCGATGGAGTCTCCCGGCGCGCGGGGAGATCCGGCGCGATGCGCGCTCCAGCCCGGCGCGTCGTCAGCCCCCAGCAGGAGCAGATCGGCCGTCGCTGCGCCTGCGCAGCCTCTTCGGCAGCCGGAAAGATGCACCCGGACGGGAGCCGGCGGCAGCCGCCACGGTTCCGCCGCCGCCAGTTCCAGGACCTCGCGGCCGAGCTCCTTGGCCGGCTCTTGCGCCCGGACGCAACCGCTCGAGCCGGCGCAGGCGACGACCGTCAAACGCTCTGCGACGCCGAGCGGCGTGAAGCCGTGGCCGACGGATTGAGCGAGCGTCGCGTCGGCCTCGGCAGTGGACATGCCCCACACGACGACCGCGGACCATGGCGCGAGCGCCATCCAGCCCTCCCCGTCCCTCTCCGCCACGTCGGCGAGCCACTCGAGCATGGTCGCGTCCAGTCTGCCGACCGGGACCGGGAGGCTGAGCGCGACGCGGGCCGAGCCGCGCTGAGAGACCAGACCGAACCGGGGCGTGAGCTCCCGCGCGATCCCGGCTTCCGTCGCCTGCCGAAGGCCGGAGACGGCCTGCAACGCGGACGTCAAATCCGCCGGATCAAGGTCGCGCGCCCGCGTTTGCGGCCCGGCTGCGGCGGCGGCCTGCGCGATCGCCAGCAGGGCGGCGACGCAAGACCGATCGTCCGCCGCCTCGACGAGGACGTGCCCTGAGCCGATGATCATCGTGCCCTGTGCCGTCGTGCGGCAGGATACATCCGAACGGATCGCTGCGACTGCTGACCGGCCGCCGCCATCCAGAACGAACGAAAACTTGGGCGAGAGCGCGCCGACCCAGGGCGCGGCCCTGAGCCCTTCGTCGAGCGCCGCCGCGAGCGGCCTCAGATCGCGAATCTCCTCGGGATCAAGACCCGAGAAGGGATCGAGGAGGATGTTGCGCCGCCGATCGGCAGGACCCTCCACGAACAGACCTGCGGCGGAGAGCCTTGCCGCGAGAGCCGAGCCGGCTCCTTCGGACATCCCGCGGATCTGGAGATTGGCGCGGCTTGTGAGATCGATGACCCCGGATCCGAGCGTCGCGGCGGCTCGCGCCGTCGCCCGGGCCTGGGCCGCGCTGAGCCGCCCGCCGGGCGCCCGGATCCGCGCGAGCGCGCCGTCAGCCATCGCTGCGAGGTGAAGCACGCCCGGACAATCGGCCATCGTTCTTCCTCGCGGCTTCCACGCGCCGAAGCAAGCGCCGGCTTGATCCTTCGTGAGCAGCGAATGTGCGGCGCCGCGGAACCCCCTCTTCACGGGCACGTTGTACAGCCAATCGGCGGGTTTTCCGCCACGAACCTTTGCGAGGATCGATCATGGTGGACAGAAAGATGAGCCCGAGCGCGATGAGCCACGACGCCAGCTCTCAGCTGTCCGAGCTGAGGGCGACGGTTTCGGACCTCGCCGAGCGCGTGGGCGAGCTCAGCGCCGAGCGCGCGCGTGCGGCCCGGAACCGGGCTCGTTCGATGGCGCGCTCCGTCAGCGACTCGGCGAGCACCGTCTATGACGAGGGGATGGACGCCCTCCATTCCGCGGGCGACAGCGCTCTTTACTATGGGCGGCGAGCCGGCACCGCGGTCCGCAACAATCCCGGCATGTCCCTGCTTGGCTTGGCGGTTGGCGTCGGCGTGATCGCGGCCATCTGCTACGCGATGCAGGAAGACGACCGGCGCTGGTACGAGCGCCGGCGCGGCGGCTGGTTCTGAACCGCCCGCTTACGCGAGTTCTCGAAGAAGGGCGGCGCCGTCTGGCGCCGCCCTTCTTGCGTCAGTCGATCTGCGCGCCGGACTCCTTGACGATCGGAGCCCATTTCGCGAGTTCCTTCTGGACGTGCTCGCCCAGCGCTTCGGGCGTTGAGCCCACCACTGTCGCGCTGAAGTCGGCGAGCTTCGCCTTCACGGTCGGGTCTGCCACCGCCTGATTGGCGGCCGCGTTGAGGGCGTCGATGACCTCCTTCGGCGTGCCGGCCGGCGCAAACAAAGCATTCCACGTGTAGGTGTCGTAGCCTGTGAGGCCCCCCTCGGCGATCGTGGGCACGTCAGGGAACGACGGCGCACGGGTCGCCGTGGTCACGCCGAGCGCGCGCAGCCGGCCGGACTTGATGTGCTCCGTCGAGGACGGAAGATTGTCGAACATGATCGGCACCTGGCCCGCGATCACGTCGACCAGCGCCGGACCAGCGCCCTTGTAGGGAATGTGGATCATGTCCACGCCGCCGATCTTCTTGAACAGTTCGCCCGAGAGATGCAGCGGAGTACCGTTGCCGGAGGACGCGTAAGCGTATTTGCCCGGCTCCTTCTTGAGCATCTCGACCAACTCGGGGACCGACTTCGCCGCGAAGTTCGGATTGACGACGAGCACGTTCGGCACGATGGCGAGCAGCGAGATCGGCGCGAAATCCTTCACGGCGTCATAGGGCATGCGCTTGTAGAGCGCGGGGTTGAGCGCGTGGGTCGCGACCGTCCCCATCAGGATCGTGTAGCCGTCCGGATCCGCCTTCGCGACGGCGGCCGCACCAAGATTGCCGCCGGCGCCGCCGCGGTTCTCGACCAGGACCTGCTGCTTCAGCGTCTCGCCCATCTTGGCTGCGACGAGGCGCGCCACGAGGTCCGTCGAGCCGCCCGGAGCGAAGGGCACGATCATGGTGACCGGCCGTGTCGGGAAGTCGGCGGCGGAGGCCTGGGACGCGCCGGCAAGCAGCGCGGCGGCCCCAAGCGCGCGCAACGCGCGCGTCATAACTCTCATCATCGGAACATTCCTCCCTCACGCGCCGCCCTTTGCGGGCGATCTCCGGCTTCCGGTGGCGGGCGCCAGCGTAAAATCTGGCATGCCGCGCGCCGCCGGTCGACGGGGCTGCGCGCGAAGAAGAGGCTAACGGCCGATCGTCCTGACGTCGCCAGCGTCGGGGAAGCAGGTCGGCGCCCTGCCCTGGCCCGCCTGCGAGCGGCCGACGGCCACGCGGGTCCTGAAACCGATGAGCCCGTCGGCCGTCCCGACATCATGCCCGCGCGCCTCCAGGCGCCGCTGCATCGCTGCGATTTCTGCGCGTCCCACTCCCTTGGGCGTAGTCCACTTGCCCTGGATCGGACCACCGCCCTTCAGCCGATCCGCCAAGTGGCCGACGAACAGCGCGTAGAGGTCGGATTCGTTGTACTCCTTGAGGACATAGAAGTTCTTGGAGACCAGGAAGGCCGGGCCCGTGCGGCCGGCGGGCATCATCAGGTGCAGCGTTGCGTCCGAGGCTCCCGGAAGCGCGCCGTTCTTCGCGCGCACCCCAAGCTTCGTCCATTCCGCCACCGTCTTTCCCTGGTCGGGTCCCTCGAGGGTGCAGGGCACGGAGTCCGGGAGGTCGACCTCCACTCCCCAGGGCCGGCCCGGCGCCCAGCCGTGGCGGCGGAGGTAGCTCGCGATCGACCCGAGGCTGTCCGGAACCGACTTCCAGATGTCCCTTGCTCCGTCGCCATCCATGTCGACGGCGTTGTCGAGGTATTTCGACGGCAGAAACTGAGGCTGCCCCATCGCGCCGGCCCAGGAGCTTTTCATCTCCTCGAGCGGGATGTGATCCCCCTCGACGATCTTCAGTGCGGCGATCAGTTCGGGAAAGAACTGCTCCTTCCGGACGCCCATGAAGGCCTCGGTCGCGAGCGCGCGGATGGCGACGTTCGGGATCTTGGCGCGTCCGAACCGCGATTCCCGCGCCCAGATGGCCACGACGATCTCGCGGGGCACGCCAAATCGGCGCTCGACGGCGTCGAGCGTCTTGCTCCATCGCTTGAGCTCGGCGCGGCCTTCGGCCGAAAGCGCCGCGAAGTTCGGCTCGGCCACGTACCGACCAGGATCGGCGAATTCAGGCTGCCGCTGAGGAGCGCTGTGCGGCGGCGTTCCGGGAGGCGCCAGGTCGGGCAGACTCCAATCCAGCGTGAGGCCTCTGACCGCCCGATCGAACGTGCTTGCCGATACGCCGACCTTCAGCGCAGCCGGTTTCACCGTCGCGCTGAGCCATGACTGAAACTGCGCTTCGACCTGGGCGCGATCCGGGGGCGCCGCGTGGGCTTGTGCGGACGCGAGGCCCGCACAGGCGAGCGCGAGCCAAAACCACCTCCACAGCATCGTCAAAGCGAGCTGCCAATTTCAGCGGCGCCGAGAGCTCGAGTTTGCATGATCATTCCTCGGTGGCGGGAGGAACAGTTCCGATGACGGCTGCGTTCTGACAGCGCGTCTTCGGTGTGTCCGGAGAAGCGCCGGCTTTCGTCACCCACTCATCTGAGCAGCTGCCGAATCGCCGATCTGGCCTTAATCTCTCATTAACCACGACAGCCTAGCGTCTTCTTCACGCAAAGCTGCAAGGACCCTGCCGATGCCGTCCGCTGCCGCCGCGTTCCGTGAGCCTTCGACCAAGCTGCCCCAGGGCTTGCCGGAGCCGGACAATTCCGTCGCCGACATGCGCGCCTTTCTCGCCCGCACCCGCCCGCAATCGCCGTCCGAGGCGTTGCGGCTCCTGCGCAGCGCCTATCCCGATGCGCCGCTCGGCGCGCGGGTCGCAGCGTGCGGGCTCGCCGGCGGCTGACCGCCGCTCAGCGCGCCGCCTCGGCGGCGGCGGCCTTGTCCTGCGCGACAAGCCGGCGGTGATGCATGAAGGCGAACGGCAGCGTGGCCAGGTAACCCAGCGTCAGAGCGGACAGCACCAGCCACGGATATCCGATCAGCAGGGTGACGAACAACGCGCCGGCGATCAGCGCCGGGGCGACGTACGCCCTGTTGATCCGCGAACCAAGCTGTTTGCCTGACCAGGTGGGGAACGGGCTCACCATCAGCAGGGCGATGCCGATGACGTAAGCGAGCACCACCGGCTCGCCGAGCGGCGTCCTCGGAAAGCCGAGGAACCCAAGATAGATCGGCAGCAGAGCCGAGATCGCGCCGGCCGGCGCCGGAACGCCTGTGAAGAAGGCCCCTGCCCATGCCGGCTTCATGGGATCGTCGAGCGCGACGTTGAAACGCGCCAGCCGCAGCGCGCCGGCGATCGCGAACACGAGCGAGCCGATCCATCCGATGTTTCCGAGGCCGTTCAGGCCCCAGAAATAGAGGATCAGCGCGGGCGCCACGCCGAAATTCACGAAGTCGGTGAGGCTGTCGAGTTCGGCGCCGAAGCGCGAGGTGCCCTTCAGAAGACGGGCCAAACGCCCGTCCACCCCGTCGAGAGCGGCCGCGAGCACCACGAGGTAGACCGCGAGCTCAAGCCGCCCCTCGAGCGCCATGCGGATGCCGGTGAGCCCGGCGCATAGCGCAAGCAGGGTCACGAAGTTGGGGATCAGCAGCCTCAGTGGGACGCTGCGCAGGCCGCGCCGCTTCTGGATCGGAGCGGCGGGAGCTTGAGCGTCCTGGCCGGGTGCGGGGTCCATTCTCAGCCCTTCGCGAAGGTCCGGATCTCGGGCGCAGCGGCGAGATCAGCGATGATCGTCTCGCCGGCGATCGTCTTCTGGCCGACCCCGACCAGCGGCGTCGCGCCGGCCGGCAGGTAGTGGTCGACCCGGCTGCCGAAGCGGATCAGGCCGAAGCGTTCGCCGGCCGCAAGCGCGTCCTCCTCTCGGACGAAGCAGACGATGCGGCGGGCGACCAGCCCGGCGATCTGCACCACGCCGATGCGCCCCCGCAGAGACTCGATCACGAGGCCATTGCGTTCATTGTCCTCGCTCGCCTTGTCGAGGTCGGCGTTGAGGAACTTGCCCGCCGTGTAGGCCACCCGCGTGACGCGCCCGGCGATCGGCGCACGGTTCACGTGCACGTCGAACACGTTCATGAACACCGCCACCCGTGGCAGAGGCTGGGAGCCCAGTCCGAGCTCGGCAGGCGGAACGGCGGGCTTCACGTCGCAGACCGTTCCGTCCGCTCCGCTGACCACCAGGCCGTCGCGGATCGGCGTCACGCGATTCGGATCGCGGAAGAACAGAGCGCACCAGATCGTCGCCCCCACGCCGATCCAGCCGAGCGGCTGCCAGATCAGAAACAGGATGAAAGCGACGACCGCGAAGATCGCGATGAACGGGCGTCCCTCGCGATGGATAGGAACCATCGCGCTGCGGATCGATTTGGTGACATCATCAAGGGCCATGGCGGCAGGTCTTACGCGATCGATGCGCCGGAACCAAGCCAGCCAGCCAGCGCCCTATTCGGCCGCATCGCGCGGCTCGTCCTCCTCGCCGGGCGGCTCGGGATCGTCGTCGAGGCCGTCGCCTTCCGGATGCGCGGAAGCGATCATGGCCGCTTCTCCCATGCGGGCCAGGGTCTCCCGCGCCTGATCCGCCTCGCGCTGGCGGTTCCAGAGGCTCGCATAGAGACCGCCCTGCCCCATCAGGTCCGCATGCGACCCGCGCTCGACGATCTCGCCGGCGTCGAGCACGAGAATTTCATCGGCGGCGACGATCGTCGACAGGCGGTGGGCGATCACAATTGTGGTGCGGCCGCGGGATACCGTCTCGAGCGCGTCCTGGATGTCCTTTTCGGTCGCGCTGTCGAGCGCGGAGGTCGCCTCGTCGAGAATCAGGAGCGGCGGCCCCTTGAGGATGGTGCGCGCGATCGCGACGCGTTGCTTCTCGCCGCCGGAGAGCTTCAGTCCCCGCTCGCCGACTTCCGTTTCGTAGCCTTTCGGCAGCAGGCGGATGAAGCCGTCGATTTGCGCGAGCTCGGCGGCGCGCTCGACCTCCTCGTCCGTCGCGTCCCAGCGGCCGTAGCGGATGTTGTAGCGGACGGTGTCGTTGAACAGCACGGTGTCCTGCGGGACCATGCCGATGGCGTCGCGCAGGGAAGTCTGCGTGACGGCGCGGATGTCCTGGCCGTCGATCGTGATGCGGCCAGACTGGACATCGTAGAACCGGAACAGCAGTCGAGAGATCGTCGACTTGCCGGCCCCTGACGGCCCGACGATGGCGACCGTCTTGCCGGCTGGCGCCTCGAAGCTGACGTCCTTCAGTATCTGGCGTTCGGGATCGTAGGCGAAGCGCACGTTCTCGAAGCGGATCGTGCCGCCCGTCACCACCAGCGCCCGGGCGTCGGGACGATCCTGTATCTCGGGCGACTGCTCCAGCAGCCGGAACATGGCCTCCAGATCCGCGACGGCGAGTTTGATCTCGCGGTAGACGAACCCCATGAAGTTCAGGGGAACGTAGAGCTGGATCATCATAGCGTTGATCAGCACGAAATCGCCGATCGTGTTCCGGCCGGCCCGGATATCGCCGACCGCCATGATCATGCAGACGGTCAACCCGACCGAGAAGATCAGCGCCTGCCCGGCGTTCAGCCAGGCGAGCGAGGTGTAGGTGCGGATCGCCGCCTTCTCGTATCCGGCCATCGAGCGGTCGTAACGATCCGCTTCGCGAGCCTCATTGCCGAAATACTTGACGGTCTCGTAGTTGAGCAGGCTGTCGATGGCTTTCGAGCTGGCGTCCGTGTCGTTCTCGTTGAGGACCCGGCGGAACCCGATGCGCCGCTCCGTCGCGAAGTAGGTGAAGACCAGGTAGAGCGCGACCATCGCCGCCACGACGCCCGAATAGGCGGGGCGGAACTGCCAGGCGAGCACCCCCAGCACCAGCGCGAACTCCAGGATGGTGGGGACCACGGTGAGCAGCGCGGTGCGGGTCAGGGTCTCGATCGCGAGCCGGCCGCGATCGACGACGCGGCTGACCGCGCCGGTGCGACGCGCCAGATGGAAGCGCAAGCTCAGCCGGTGCATGTGGCGGAACACCAGCAGCGACAGCCGGCGAACGGCGTGCATCACGACCGGCGCGGTGATGCCGTCGCGGGCCTGCGCCAGCGCCACCATCAGGATGCGGCCGAGGCCGTAGGCCAGGACCATCGCGATGGGCGCCGCGAGCGCAAAGCTCTCCCAGCCGCCGTCGGCCGGAGGGACTTCGCCTTTCGCGGCCAGCGTGAGCGCGTCGGTCGCGAACTTGAAGCCGTAGGGAACCAGAACGGTGATGAGCTTGGTCAGGACCAGCAGCACGATCGCGATCGCGATGCGCCGCTTCAGGTCCGGCCTGTCGCTCGGCCAGATGAACGCCTGGAGGCGGCGCATCGTCTGGAAGAAAGCGAACCCGCCAGCGGTCATCTCGGACGGGCCGCCGTCGCGCCGGCGCCTCACCATGGCGACGATCCGCGATGGGCGCCGCCACGCCGGAACTGCTTGGAAACTGTTGTCATGAGCGCCCCGCACGTAAGGCGCGCCGGCCGCGGCGGCAAGGTCGCGGCGATCAGCGGGCGGCGGATGGGCTGAACGGCTCCGAGGGAAGGACGAAAACCTGGTCCGGGTAGATCAGGTGAGGATTGCGGATCTGACCGTCGTTCGCTTCGAAGATCAGAGTATAGCGCCGCCCGTGCCCATAGGCGGTGCGCGAGATGCGCCAGAGGCTGTCGCCGCGGCGGACCTTGACGGTCTCCAGCGAGGCTATCACCGGGTTGGCGGCATCCGCCGCGACCGGCTCGCTCCTCGTCGCGGAGCTGGATCCGGCCGCACGCGATGCGGGATTCGGCTCCGAGGGCCCGTCCCCTTCCCCGGAGGTCGACGGCGCAGACACAGCAGGCTGCGGAGCGGCGCTCGCGCTCGTGCGGTCAGGCTGCGGCTTCTCCTCAGCGGCCGCCGACTGAGCCTCGTAGGTGAAGCGCGCCTCCGCGCGCTCCGCGACCTTCCCGGCAGCGTCCTCGACCCGGTCCACCCGGATCGTGTAATCGCCCGGGCTCAGGCCTCGCTCGACCCGAAGCGACCAGCGGCTGTCTTTACCCGAGACGGCCTGCGCCACCAGAGCGTCATTCAGATAGATGCGCAGGTTCGCGCCTTCAGGCGCGGCCCCCTGCACGAAGAACCGCCCGCTTTCCGCATCGACCGCGCCGATCGAAAGTCGCGACGGCGCGGCGGCGGGCGAAGACTGCGGTCCGTGGGTCGCGGGTTCTGCGCTGGCGGCAGCGGCAGGCGCCGGCTTCTGCAGAATCCGGGATGGCGCATTCGGATCGTTGAGCACGACCACCACGTCGCGCGACGGCGGCTGGGGCACGGAGACGGTGACGGTCTGTTCGGAAACCCGCTCGCTTCCGTCCGCCCCTCGGGTGCGCAGCGCCAGTTGATAGTCGCCCGGCGCGAGCGCCGGCGGCGTCATGGCCCATTGCCCCTGGGAGTCCGCCTTTGCGGCGTCGTGAGGCCGTCCGTTGGCCAGAAGCTCGACGTCACACGCCCCCGAGCATCGACCGGCCACCACCAGATCGCCCGAGGGCTCGACCCGCACGACATCGAACGTCCCGGACGTCGCTGGCCCTCGGTCAGCCGCACGCTGCGCCGGGGCCGCAGGCGCTGGCGCGCCTGCCGGGGCGCCGGCGGATGATTGAGCCGGAGCCGGCGCTGACGGCGTTGTCGGAGCGGCGGATCGTTCCGGGGCTGTCGCTTCAGCCGGAGCTTCTTGTCGATCAGCCGGCGGCTCTGACCTGGCCTCAGGCTGCGCCGCGGCTTTGGGGGCCGCATCGCGGGACGCCTGCGGCGCGCTCAGTTCGCCCGGCCCTTCAGGACCGGCGCCCAGGCGGCTCAGTCCGCCTTCCCGCCATGCATAGAGGGCGACGAGCCCGGCCACGACCGCGAAACCGATCGCGAAGCCGTTCCTGACCGCAGGGTCCATCGCCATGGCAGAAGCACACCGTCACAGAGGGTTCAATTCGACTCTCCTACAAGGGAACCGGGTTCGTTGCACACTATCTGTATGGCAAACGCTGAAAGGATCGCGCCTAGGCCGCTAGCGTACCGGCCGGGCCAGCTCGACAAATGAATCAGATCAGGAATGTCTGCGTCTATTGCGGCTCCAGCCCCGGCGGGCGCCGCGACTACATGGCCGCGGCCGAAGACCTTGGCAGGACGCTCGCAGAGGCGGGCGTGGGGCTCGTCTATGGCGGCGGAAACATCGGCCTCATGGGGGCCGTCGCCCGGGCCGCGCTCGACGCCGGCGGGCGGGTCACGGGAATCATCCCGCAGTTCCTCGTCGAGCGTGAAGTCATGCTCGGCGACGTGCAGGAACTGCTCGTCACCGCCGACATGCACGAGCGCAAACGGCTGATGTTCGAACGGTCCGACGCGTTCGTCGCCTTGCCGGGCGGGATCGGAACGCTAGAGGAGCTCGTCGAGCAACTGACCTGGGCGCAGCTCGGCCGACACGACAAGCCGATCCTGATCGCCGACCTGTTCGGCTTCTGGTCGCCCTTGCTCACGCTGCTCGACCACATGACCGAGCACGGCTTCCTGCGGCAGGGGCTCGCCCTGCCCTATCTCGTCGCCAAGCGCGTGGAGGACATCCTTCCGGCGCTCGAAGGCGCCGCGCCGCTGCTCGCCGCGCTGGACGACGAGGCCTCGACGGCCACCCTCGAACAGCTCTGAGCGCGTTCAGAAGGGCGGCGTGCGACGGCTCGCCCCTCTGTCAGGTCGGCGCGCCGGAAGAG
>NZ_JBJKEX010000712.1:0-574 GCF_045505405.1 Hansschlegelia beijingensis
CGCCGGCGACGTGATCGTGCCGGCGGGCGTCAGGCTCGACGCGCGCCACCTCGCCATCCTGGCCTCGGCCGGGGTCGAGGCCGTCGCGGTCAGGCGACCCGTGGTGGTCGGCCTCATGTCGACCGGCGATGAATTACTACGGCCCGGCGAACCGTTGCGGGCCGGCAGGATCCATGACGCGAACCGGCCGATGCTGGCCGCCATCCTCGCGCGGCCGTCGCATGAGGTGGTCGACCTCGGCGTCGCGCCGGACGATCGGGCGGCCCTGACGAAGCTGCTGCTGGAGGCGGCCGGGCGTTGCGACGTGATCGTGACGAGCGGCGCGACCTCGGTCGGGGACGAGGATCATCTCGCCGCCTCGGTGTCAGCCGCGGGCGGCCGGCTCGATCTCGCGCGGGTGGCCCTGAAGCCGGGCAAGCCGGTGGTGGTCGGCCATGTGGGCGGCGCGGTTCTCATCGGCCTGCCCGGAAACCCGTTCGCCGCGCTCGTGGCTCACATGTTGATCGGGCGTGTCGCCCTCGAGCGGCTGGCCGGCCTGTCGCCCCGGCCGTTGCGGCCATTGCCGGCGATCGCG
>NZ_JBJKEX010000713.1:0-574 GCF_045505405.1 Hansschlegelia beijingensis
GCAATATGCCCTGCTGACCCGTCCGGCCTCGGAAGCCCATGACCTCGAGCCGCCAGGCATCGCGTTCGAACTCTGAGGACGCATCAGGCGGTTCCAGGAAGTGTTCCAGCGCCGTGTGCAGGGCAGCGTGTGCCCGCCGCATTTCCTTAGAACCCTTTTGGATTTCCGTGCTTTCTAAGGGCAGGTCCGTGAGCAATGACCCGGTCTCCCGGTGTCTCAGAAATTTGATCAGGTCGCGTAGGTCTTGTAACCGGAAGCGTCGACGGCTTCGCGGGCTGGATGCCAACAGTTGAAGAGATAGGGCCAGCTCGACCCGGAGCTTTTCTGGCAGGCCGGTGAGGTCGATTTTTTCGGGATTGGTTTTGGGGCCCGACATGGTCCGGAATTCATCGAGCGTGGGGTGGCCGAGTTTCTTCCACCGGCCGAGGTGTGTCTGGCAGAGCTGTCTGGTGCTGAGGAACCGGGCGCACCCGTCGATGCTGCAGATCGGGTACAAATTTGCGGTGAGATCCGGGTCGTCAAGGACTATCACTGCGGCGTCGAAGCGTGGTGATAAGGCGACGCGCATGCGTGG
>NZ_JBJKEX010000714.1:0-570 GCF_045505405.1 Hansschlegelia beijingensis
GTTGCCCAGCGTGCCCTTGATGAAGCGGCCGTCAGGGTCCGCAACAGTCTTGAGAAGCGGGGAGCCCGCGGCCGGGCCGGTCAGTTCGTACACCGTGTTGTTGAGGAAGCGGCGGTTGAGCGGCGCACCCTTCACGTAGGTCCACGGCTTGTTCTTGTTCTTGCGCTCCAGCTCAACCACGGACAGCCCGTGCGCGGCCGCCCCCACAGCGCGCATCTGATCTGCAGGCATGGTGGCCGGGAACATGATGTTTTCGTTGGTGTACTCGTGGTTGGCGAAGAGCACCGCGCGGCGGCCCTTGCTGCCCGGGATCTCCAGGATGTCCGTGTAGTCGTTGTTGTAGCCGAACTGCTTTTCCTGCGCGGCGGCCGTCTGGTTGTACAGGTCGAACTCCGGCGCGCCGTTGAAGATCGGGTCACCCCAGCGGATGACCGGCTGCCAGGTGAAGCCCCCCGGGACGGTCACGGCGTCCACGGCGGCATCGATCGACGGGATGGCTGTGAACTGCAGCTTGGACTTGCCGAAGCCTTCCTTCGCTGCCTTGGACAGGCCAGCGGCGTTTGCAGATTC
>NZ_JBJKEX010000715.1:0-569 GCF_045505405.1 Hansschlegelia beijingensis
GCTTCGGGCAGACCCGCACCCGCCGGCGCGCCGCCATGGCCGACGCCCTGGCGGCCTATCGCAAGCCGCGCGACAAGCCGAAGAGCGACCTCGGCGTCGCCTGAGCGGCGGGCGGAAACGAAAAAGGCCGGCGCTGGGCCGGCCTTTCGTTATTCAGAACTGGCGCGAAGCGTCAGGCGTCGGTCTTCGGCGACAGGATCTGCCGGCCGCGATACATGCCGGTCTTCAGGTCGAGGTGGTGCGGCCGGCGCAGCTCGCCGGAGTCCTTGTCCTCGATGTAGGTCGGCGACTTGAGCGCGTCCGCGGAGCGGCGGTGACCGCGCTTCATCGGGGACGTCTTTCGCTTCGGAACGGCCATTTCGCAAACTCCGTCAATTCGGTGCGCAGCCTGTTCGGCGCGCGAAAAAGCGGGCGGAGCTCAGTCGCCGCCTCGGTCAGGGCGGGCTTATAGCGGCATCCGGGCCGGAACGCCAGAAGGAATCAGCCGCCCGGCCGCTCATCGCAGACACGCGGTGAGCGCGCCGGCCGCGCGGGCGCGGCCCGCCACGATGGTGGCGTGCGCGCGCGCC
>NZ_JBJKEX010000716.1:0-567 GCF_045505405.1 Hansschlegelia beijingensis
CGGCCGCGATCAGCCTTGGCTCGATTCCTGCGCCGGAGCCCGGACGCTCCGCCCTGCTATCGACGCTCGTGCTGGATCGCGACGGGCGGCTGCTGCGGCCGTTCGCGGCCGCCGACGGGGCCTGGCGGCTGCCGGTCGAGCGATCCGGGGTCGACCCCCGTTTCCTGAGGATGCTGCTCGCCTATGAGGACAAGCGCTTCTTCGCCCATCCGGGCGTGGACCCGCTGGCGGCGCTCCGGGCGGCCTGGCAGGCGGCGCGCTCGGGCGGAATCGTCTCGGGCGGCTCCACGCTCACCATGCAGGTGGTGCGGCTGCTGACGCCTGATCGCTCGCGGACGCTTCCGCGGAAATGGCGCGAGGCGGGCGCCTCGCTCGCGCTGGAGCGGGAGGTCGGCAAGACCGGCGTGCTCGAACTCTACCTTCGGCTCGCGCCCTATGGCGGAAATCTGGAGGGGGTGCGCGCCGCGAGCCTCGCCTTCTTCGGCAAGGAGCCCGCGCGGCTTTCGACCGCCGAGGCGGCGCTGCTCGTCGCCATCCCGCAGTCGCCCGAGGCGCGGCGGCCGGATC
>NZ_JBJKEX010000717.1:0-564 GCF_045505405.1 Hansschlegelia beijingensis
CCCGGCGCGGACGTGACGTGGCGCGCGACGGCGAGCGCCTCCGGCCGCGCGTCGCAGGGCGCGATCGGGAACCCGACCGCGTTCAGGCAGTCGAGATCGTTGACGTCGTTGCCGATATAGGCCGTCTCGGCGCGCGACACGCCGTTCTCGGCGAGCCAGCGGTCGAGCTCGGGCAGCTTGTCGTCGATGCCCTGGCGGGCCTCGATCCTGAGCTTGCGCGCCCGCGCCGAAACCACCGGGTTGACCTCCTTCGACAGGATCAGCGTGCGGATCGTGGTCAGCTTGCGCAGCCGGTCGAGCCCCATGCCGTCGGAGCGGCTGGCGAACACCGCCTCGCGGCCGTCCTGGTCGACCAGCACCCGGTCGTCGGTGAACACCCCGTCGAAATCCATCACCAGCGCCTTCACACCCGCCGGGAAGACGAGCGGCGCGGGCCGGCGCGGGGCGAGAAGCGCCTCCGCCAGCGCGAGATCGGCGGCGCTGTCGATCTCGACAGGGGCGGTCTCAACCGGGATGTTCGGAAGCATCCTGCGCTTCGATCGGGCGCAGTATTCCTGGCGCTCG
>NZ_JBJKEX010000718.1:0-562 GCF_045505405.1 Hansschlegelia beijingensis
GCCCGGGACGGCCGTCCGCAGCGCCGCCGCCGCTCCGGTCGAAACGCCGTCCTTCACGAAAGTCCACCTCGCCGCGCCGCCCGCGTCCTCTCCCGCGCCGCAACGGATCGCCCGCAGATGATCGTCGAACGCTACCTGGAATGGGCCGCGGCGGCCCCGGCACATCTGCGCGCCGAGGCGGCGGGTGCGCTCGCCCGGTCCTGGCTGCACGGCGATCTCGAGCCGCAGGTTCGCGACGAGGTCGAGGCGGTGCTCACCCGCAGCCTCGACGATCCCAACATCGCGGTGCGCTGCGCGATCGCGGAGGCGCTGGCCGCTGCGCCGGAGGCCCCGCACGCGCTGATGCTCTCGCTGGCGCAGGACGCGGCCGACGTGGCGGAGCCGGTGCTCGCGCGCTCTCCCGTCCTGACCGACCTCGAGCTCGTCGATCTGGTGGCGCTTGGCGATCTCCGCGCTCAGCTCGCGATCGCCAGGCGGCGCGTGGTTTCCGGTCCGCTCGCGGCCGCGATCGCCGAAGTCGGCTCCGCGCGCGCCTGCGAGGCGCTGTTGCGCAATCCCGGGG
>NZ_JBJKEX010000719.1:0-561 GCF_045505405.1 Hansschlegelia beijingensis
TTAGCCGACCGCCGTGATCATCGCCCGCGGCAGCCGGACGTCGTCGAGCGCGACGATCGAGCGGAAGCCGCCGTTGCGCACGAACCGGCGGCAGGTCGAGAGCAGAGGCAGCGGCGCGGCGTGCGTCAGCGCCTCCGGGAACCGGCGCTGAAGCCGGTCGCGCAGTTCAGGCGGCCCGCTGAGCACGATCCGCAACCGCTCGAACCGCCTGCCGACCGCCTCGATGAACGGCGCCGCGGCCTCGAAGGCCTGCTCGCTGTCGCCGATCAGCAGCAGCGAGCGCGACTTCTCGAGCCGCGCGCCGAGCGCCTCCCGCAGGCCGCCGCTGAACATGCCCATCACTTCGCCTGGCCCCGATCGAGAAGCGCCCGTAGCCGGTCCGCGAGCCGCCGCCGTTCGTCATGCGGGGCGGGCTGCGCCCGGTTGAGCGCGCCGTCGAACAGCCGTCCCCAGCCGCGGGCGACGATCAGCGCGTGCATGTCGTCGAGATCGCGGCGGGGGGAGACCCAGCCATCGGCGAGGATCTTGCGGCAGAGCGCCGCGAGCGGACCCGAGGAGATC
>NZ_JBJKEX010000073.1:0-12132 GCF_045505405.1 Hansschlegelia beijingensis
CCGACCGCGCCTCCCCGGTCGAGCGCATGATCGACGATCTGCCGCTGTTCGCCGCCACCCGGGCCCGCCCTGAGCCGGAGGCGGAGCCCGCGCTCGAGGCGCTCGACGCGGTCGATCCCGACGCGCTCACGCCGCGCGAGGCGCTCGACGCGCTCTACCGGCTGAAGGCGCTGCGGAAGAGCTGAGTATCGCCGCGCCCCGCGCGCAATCACCACGCTCGCCGGCATGGCGCCTTACGCGGTTGCCCCCTATGTTTCGCGGCTTCTGATCCAAGCCCGGCTGCGCGAATCCCGATGTCGACCGTCCGCCAACGCCTGCGCGTCGCGCGAAACGCCCGTGAACTGGCCGACAGCGCCGCCTTGTCGCGCGAACTGTCGGCGCTTTCCGCGCGTCATCGCGGCGACTCCAATGCGCTTCGTCTCGCCGTGGTGGCTCACCTCAAGCAGACGCTCGCGGCCGGCCGCGAGACGGCCCGCCTCTGGCTGAACGAGGACGGCGCCGGCACGGCCTGCGCGCAGCGCCTGTCGGGCCTGATGGACGCCGTTGTGATGGCGCTGTTCCACCACGCGACCACCGACCTCTACCCGCGCGTGAACCCGAGCTCGGGCGAGCGGCTCGCCGTGGTCGCGGTCGGCGGCTACGGCCGCGGCTCGATGGCGCCGGGCTCCGACGTCGATCTGCTGTTCCTGCTGCCCTACAAGCAGACCGCCTGGGGCGAGAGCGTCGTCGAGGCGATGCTCTACGTGCTGTGGGACATGGGCCTGAAGGTCGGCCACGCGACGCGCTCGGTCGACGAGTGCATCCGCCTCTCGCACGCCGACATGACGATCCGCACCGCCGTGCTGGAGGCCCGCCGCATCACCGGCGACGAGGAGCTGTTCGAGGAACTCACCCGCCGCTTCGACGCCGAGGTGATCGAGGGCCGGGCGGCCGAGTTCGCCGCCGCCAAGCTCGCCGAGCGCGACGAGCGCCTCGGCCGCGCCGGCGCCTCGCGCTACTTGGTCGAGCCCAACGTCAAGGAGGGCAAGGGCGGCCTGCGCGACCTCAACACGCTGTTCTGGATCGCCAAATATGTCTGCCGGGTGCGCGACGTCGACGACCTCGTCGGCCGGGGCATCTTTTCGGCCGCCGAGCTCCGGCTGTTCAAGAAGTGCGAGGATTTCCTCTGGGCGGTGCGGTGCCATCTGCACTTCATCACCGGCCGGCCCGAGGACCGGCTGTCCTTCGACCTGCAGCGCGAGATCGCGGTCGCGCTCGGCTACACCGAGCATCCCGGCTTGCGCGACGTCGAGCGCTTCATGAAGCACTACTTCCTGGTCGCCAAGGACGTCGGCGACCTGACCGCGATCCTCTGCCACGCGCTGGAGGCGCGCCAGGAGAAGCCGAAGCCGCGGCTCGACCGCTTCCTCACCCGCTTCCGCAAGCGCAAGCCGAAGGCCGCGCAGGCGAGCGAGAACTTCGTCATCGAGGACGACCGCCTCAACGTCCGCGACGAAGGCGTGTTCGCGCGTGATCCGGTCGAGCTGATCCGCTTCTTCCAGATCGCCGGCGCGCAGGGGCTCGCCTTCCATCCGGACGCGATGCGGCTGATCACCAAGTGCCTGAAGCTGGTGGACGGCTCGCTACGCGAGAATCCGGAAGCGAACGCGCTGTTCCTCGAGATCCTGACCTCGCGCCGCAGCCCCGAAAAGGTGCTGCGGCGGATGAACGAGACCGGCGTGCTCGGCCGCTTCATCCCCGACTTCGGCCGCATCGTCGCGATGATGCAGTTCAACATGTACCACCACTACACGGTGGACGAGCACCTGCTGCGCGCGATCGGCGTTCTGGCCGAGATCGACGCACGCGAATCCTCGGACTCGCACCCGCTCGCCAACGAGCTGATGCCGACGCTGCGCGACCGCGTGGCGCTCTATGTCGCGCTGTTCCTGCACGACGTCGCGAAGGGGCGGCCGGAGGACCACTCGATCGCCGGCGCGCGGATCGCCCGCAGGCTGTGCCCCCGCCTAGGACTGACGCCGGCGCAGACCGACACCGTCGCCTGGCTGATCGAGCAGCACCTGACGATGTCGATCGTCGCCCAGTCGCGGGACCTGTCGGACCGCCGCACGATCGAGGACTTCGCCAAGATCGTGCAGAGCCCGGAACGGCTGAAGATGCTGTTCATCCTGACCATCGCCGACATCAAGGCGGTCGGTCCGGGCGTCTGGAACGGCTGGAAGGGCCAGTTGCTGCGCACGCTCTACTGGGAGACCGAGACGGTCCTGACCGGCGGCCATTCGGCCGGCGACCGCAAGAGCCTTGTCGAGCAGGCCAAGAACGACCTGCGCCAGCGGCTGTCCGACTGGACCGACGCAGAGTTCGAGGCCTACGCCCAGCGCCATTACGCGCCCTACTGGCTGAAGGCCGAGCCGGAGCGCGCCGCCCAGCACGCGCGCTTCATCGCGCGCGCCGACGCGGCCGGCGAGAAGCTCGCGACCGAGGTCGCGACCGACGCCTTCCGCGGCGTCACCGAGCTCACCGTGCTCGCGCCCGACCACCCCAAGCTGCTGTCGGTGATCGCCGGCGCCTGCGCGGCAGCGGGCGCGAACATCATGGACGCCCACATCAACACCACGACCGACGGCTTCGCGCTCGACACGATCTTCATCGGCCGCGCCTTCCCGGAGGACGAGGACGAGCTGCGGCGCGCCCGCCGCATCGCCGAAAGCATCGAGCAGTCGCTGCGAGGCGAGATCCGGCTGTTCGACATCGTCGCCAGCAAGACGCGCAGCTCCGCCAAGGGCCGGCCGCGGGCCTTCGAGATCCCGCCGGAGGTCACCGTCACCAATGCCTGGTCCGACCGCCACACGGTGCTGGAGATCGTCTGTCTCGACCGGCCGGGCCTGCTCTACGAGCTCACCAACGCGATCTCGCGCCTCAACCTCAACATCGCCTCCGCCCATGTCGCGACCTTCGGCGAGCGCGCGGTCGACGTGTTCTATGTCACCGACCTGACCGGCGCTAAGATCGCGAGCGCGGCGCGGCAGACCTCGATCCGCAGCCGCCTGATGGCGGCCCTGCAGGCCGAGGACAAGCGGGCCGCGCCGGCCAAATAGGGCCGCGCCCGGCGCAAGCCCTCGCGGGCGCAACGCTTCGTTGCGCTTCGTGAGGCGCCCCGCCCTGTGCGCCGGCGCCCGCGAATGCTATGTTGCGGGACGAAATCGTTGCGCTCCGCGCCGTCCCGGACGGGCGGAGAAGGAACCCGCCGGACCAGATGCAGCACACCACCGCCGCTTCCGAGCGCGCGCTCGCCGCGACCGCGCACAAGCTGACCGCCGACCTCGCCGCCGCGAGGCCCGCGATCTACTGGGCCGACCTGATCCTCACGGCGCTGGTCGCCTACGCGGCCTTCGCGGGCGCGCTTCTGCTGCCGACCGGCCTCGAGCGCGCCGCCGCCTTCGTGGTCTCGGCGCTCGCCTTCTACCGCGGCGTCAGCTTCATCCACGAGGTCAGCCACCTTCGGCCGCAGGACGTGCCGGGCTTCAAGGCGGGCTACAACGCGCTCATCGGCGTGCCCTATCTGGTGCCGTCGCTGATGTATGAGGGCGTGCACAACCAGCATCACGCCAAGTCGCGCTACGGCACCGCGCTCGACCCCGAATACATGCCGCTCGCCCGCCAGACGGTGTGGCACGTGCTCGGCTTCATCGCGATCTCGGCGCTGGCGCCGGTCGGCCTGCTGATCCGCTTCGGGATCCTGACGCCGCTCGCGGCCGTCATCCCGCCGCTGCGCAAGTTCGTGGTGGAGCGCTGCTCGGCGCTGGCGATCAACCCTGCCTTCATCCGCGACCACCCGACCGACGCGCAGCGCCCGCTCTGGATCCTGCTCGAGACGCTGTGCAGCCTGTGGGCCCTCAGCTTCGTCGGCCTGACAGTCGCGGGCGTGATCCCGCTGCGCGTGTTCCTGACGGCGCTCGCGCTCGGCTCCACGGTCGCGGTGATCAACCAGCTGCGCACTCTGGTCGCCCATCACTGGGAGAACGAGGGCGACGAGATGAGCTCGACCGGCCAGTTCCTGGACAGCGTGAACGTGCCGCCGCCCTCGACGCTGCCGATGCTCTGGGCCCCGGTCGGCCTGCGCTATCACGGCCTGCACCATCTGCTGCCGCGCCTGCCCTACCACGCGCTCGGCGCCGCCCACCGCCGCCTCTGCGAGGCGCTGCCGCCGGAAAGCCCCTATCACAAGGGCAGCCACCGGGGCTTCTGGCACGTGACCGGCCGCCTGCTCGGCGCCATCCGCGACAACCGCCGCGCCCCCCGCCCGGAAATCGTGCCGGGGGAATAGGGCCCTAAGCCGCACGGCGCCGCCCCGCTGGCGCCGCGCTTGCTCATCCCCCTGCGCCGGACGTCATCGTCCGATGAACGCCAACGGGGATGCAGCCCATGTGCCGCGGCGACGACGCCAACTGCCCGCAATTTGAGCTTCACTACCGCGCCTTCAAGGAGGAGCTGAGCGCCGAGCGGCGCGGCTTCCTCAAAAGCTCCTTCGTGGCGGCCGGGGGGCTGGCGACCCTTGGGGCCGCCGGCGCCGCCTCGCTGGTGACGCCGGCGCTCGCGCAGGCTTCCGCCGCCCGCGCGCCCGGCGAGCGCAGGCACCATCATCTGCCAGCGAACGCCGCCACGGTGCACTGGGGCTATTTCTCGAAATCGCTGAAGCCGCGGGTGGAGATCGAGTCCGGCGACATCGTCACCATCGAGACGCTGACGCACCATGCCTGCGACGACCGCGAGCGGATGGTCGAGGGCGACCCGGGCGCCGAGAGCGTGTTCCTGTGGACCAGCGACCGCAAGGGCGTCGACCGCCGCGGCGCTGGGCCGACCGACCCCAAGGTCTACAAGAAGGGCTCCGGCGAGGGCCAGGGCGTCCACGTCATGACCGGGCCGGTTTACGTCCGCGGGGCGGAGCCCGGCGACGTGCTGGAGGTCCGCATCCTGGACTGCGCGCCGCGGCCCTGCGCCAACCCGAAGTTCAAGGGCAAGGCGTTCGGCTCCAACGCCGCCGCCTGGTGGGGCTACCACTACAACGACATGCTCGACGGCGCGAAGCGCGAGGTGGTGACGATCTACGAGGTCGACGCCACGGGCGCGAAAAGCTGGGCGCAGGCGGTCTACAACTTCAAATGGGTTCCGCAGACCGACCCGTTCGGCGTCGTGCACGAGACCATCGACTATCCGGGCGTGCCGGTCGACCATTCCAGGACCAGCCGCAACTTCGACGTCCTGAAGGGCGTGCGGCTGCCGATCCGGCCGCATTTCGGCACGCTCGGCCTCGCGCCGGCCGAGGCGGAGTTCGTCGACACGATCCCGCCCAACCATGTCGGCGGCAACATCGACAACTGGCGCATCGGCAAGGGCGCGACGATGTACTACCCCGTGGCGGTCGAGGGCGCGCTGCTCTCGGTCGGCGACCCGCATGCGAGCCAGGGCGACAGCGAGCTCTGCGGCACCGCGATCGAGTGCTCGCTCACCGGCGTGTTCCAGCTCATCCTGGACAAGAAGGCCGACCTGCCGGGCACGCCGCTCGAGGGGCTCGACTATCCGATGCTCGAGACCCAGGACGAATGGCTCGTGCACGGCTTCTCCTTCGCCAACTATCTGAAGGAGCTCGGGCCGGACGCGCAGTCGGCGATCTACGGCAAGTCGTCGGTCGACCTCGCGATGCGCGACGCCTTCCGCAAGATGCGCCGCTTCCTGATGGACACGCAGAAGCTGACCGAGGACGAGGCGGTGTCGCTGATGTCGATCGGGGTCAATTTCGGCGTGACCCAGGTGGTCGACGGCAACTGGGGCGTGCACGCGGTGGTGAAGAAGGACATCTTCGCCGGCCGCGCCTGAGGCCCAAAGCAAAACGGCGCCGGACTCGTCGTCCGGCGCCGTCGGCAGGGAAGTCCGTCGGAAATTACGCGGCCGCTGCCGCCTTCTCGATCGCGACCTCGGAGATCGTCTTCAGCACCTGGCTGGCGATCTGGTAGGGGTCGCCCTGCGAGTTCGGGCGGCGGTCCTCAAGATAGCCCTTGTAGCCATTGTTGACGAAGGAGTGCGGCACGCGGATCGAGGCGCCGCGGTCGGCCACGCCGTAGCTGAACTTGTTCCACGGCGCGGTCTCGTGCTTGCCGGTCAGGCGCATGTGGTTGTCCGGACCGTAGACCGCGATGTGCTCCTCAAGGTTCTTGTCGAACTGCGCCATCAGCGCCTCGAAATACTCCTTGCCGCCGACCGTGCGCATGTACTCGGTCGAGAAGTTGCAGTGCATGCCCGAGCCGTTCCAGTCAGTGTCGCCGAGCGGCTTGCAGTGGAACTCGATGTCCACGCCGTACTTCTCAGTCAGGCGGAGCAGCAGGTAGCGGGCGATCCACATCTCGTCGGCGGCCTTGCGCGAGCCCTTGCCGAAGATCTGGAACTCCCACTGGCCCTTCGCGACTTCCGCGTTGATGCCCTCGTGGTTGATGCCGGCGGCCAGGCAGAGGTCGAGATGCTCCTCGACGATCTGGCGCGCGACCGCGCCGACGTTCTTGAAGCCGACGCCGGTGTAGTAGGGGCCCTGCGGGGCCGGATAGCCCTGCTCGGGGAAGCCGAGCGGACGGCCGTCCTTGTAGAAGAAATACTCCTGCTCGAAACCGAACCAGGCGCCTTCGTCATCAAGGATGGTGGCGCGCTTGTTCGAGGCGTGCGGCGTCACGCCGTCCGGCATCATGACTTCGCACATGACGAGCGCGCCGTTGGTGCGGGCCGGGTCGGGATAGAGCGCGACCGGCTTCAGGACGCAGTCGGAGCTGTGGCCCTCGGCCTGCTGCGTGGACGACCCGTCGAAGCCCCACAGCGGAAGCTGCTCGAGCGTCGGGAAGGCGTCGAATTCCTTGATCTGCGTCTTACCGCGGAGGTTCGGCACCGGCGTGTACCCGTCGAGCCAAATATACTCAAGCTTATACTTCGTCATCGCGGGTCTCTCATACCTCAGTGATGCGATCTGCGGGAAACCGCTCCGTCAGGTGAGCCGCTGCGCGAAACCGCGCGACGGCCCAGGCCGCCATCTGATGCATTTCGCGTGCCACTCTGCCGAAAACCGCGGCGCCGGGTCTGCGCAGCGCCCGCAGGTGGAACCAAAGGCGCGTTTCGTCCCTTCCTTTCAAAGCCCGGATGGCGCCCTCGCTGCGGCAATCGGCTGATTGCACGTAGTTTCGGCAATTGCTGCTTTTTGATTAGGCAGACCGCTTAAATTCACGACAGGCGGTGCTACATTCGGGGGAACAGCAAGACGAAAGAAACGCCCATGACCAACACCATCCAGGGCTCCGCCAAGATCTATCAGTTCCCGCTCCGCCGTCTCGGTCTCGGCGGGCAGCGGCCCGGCCAGGCCGCCTCCCAGACCCCGGCCCCGCAGGTCAAGGTGCTGGCCTCGAGCGGCTGGTATCATGACGCCGCGATCGAGGACGCCCGCCGCAGCGGCAAGCACTGAGCCTCACGACCGACTGTTAAGGCCGTCTTGTCGCGCATAGCCTGACGGCGTGACGGAGGGTCGAGCATGTCGCAGAGCGGCGGCTGCCTGTGCGGCGGCGTCCGGTACCTCATCAAGGGGCCGCTCGGCGCGCCGGTCGCCTGCCATTGCGAGCAATGCGCCCGCACCAGCGGGGCCTTCGCGGCTATGGCCGCCTGCCGGACTGAAGACCTGACTATCCAGGATTCGGGCACGCTCGCCTGGTTCCAGTCCTCCGAGACCGTGCGGCGCGGCTTCTGCGGGCGCTGCGGCGGCAATCTGTTCTGGACCACGGAGCCCGAGGACCAGACCTACGTCACCGCCGGAACGCTCGACCGCCCGACCGGCCTGCGGCTCGCGCAGCACATCTTCGTCGCGTCGAAGTCGGACTATTACGACCTGACGGACGGCCTGCCGCAGAAGCCGGAGTGGTGAGGCCGCGCGGCTGACGCCTTAGGCCCTCAGGCAGGCGTTGATCTTCTCGATCACTTCCGGCAGCGGCTCGAGCACGGTGAACATCAGGCCGTCGCCGCCGGTGCCGCCGCCGGCGGTGTGCACCATCGTCTGACGGCCATGCTCGCGCACCGCCACGACATTCGCGGGGTGCAGGAAGACGAGCGACCTCGTGTCGGAATCGGTCAGCGAAATCATCTTCATCGGCGAGCCCCCCCGCTCTGTCGGGCCGCCACCGTCCCACCCCGCCGGCCGACTGTCGAGGCGGACAAACGGCTATCCGCCTTCTCCCTCCTCGCGGCGCAGCCGTGGGGAGGGTGCCCCTCGCGGCAGCGAGGGGTCGGGTGGGGCCTTGGGCGTAGGGCGCCGTCTGTCATGCCCGCTTGCGGGCATCCACGACTTCCTTCCGCAACGCCAGCAAGAGAATTCGGGGATACCCACGCGAAGGCGCGGGCATGACGCGGAGGTTCGGGCGGGTCGTTCCGAAACCACCCCACCCGGCCGGGCTTCGCCCGGCCACCCTCCCCTCTGCGAGGGAGGGAAAAGAGCGCCCCTCGCCCGAGCCGCGCCGCCTCTTCTCCCTCCTCGCGGCGAAGCCGTGGGGAGGGTGGCCTCGGCCGACAGGCCGAGGCCGGGTGGGGTCTTCGGCGTAGGACGCAGCCCGTCGTCCTCGGGCCTGCGACGGACCCGCAGATTCGCCGTCATGCCCGCTTGCGGGGCATCCACGACTTCCTTTCCCCCCGTCGCGCCCGCTACCCAAGTCGTGGATACCCGCGCGAAGGCGCGGGCATGACGCGGGGGTTCGGGCGCCCGATCCCGCCTGCACCCCACCCGGCCGGGCTGCGCCCGTCCACCCTCCCCTCTGCGAGGGAGGGAGGAGAGCGCGCTTCGCACGGGCGCGACGGCCCCTTCTCGCCCGACGTGACCCTTCTCGCTGGCCCCGTGTATTAGGATTATATTCTTTACATGCGCCGCCGTTTATGGCAGCCTCCCCAAACCTTCTCCCAATCCTGGGAGGCGTCGCCGGGCCGTCCGGCGGCACGGGAGAGGGGCGGAGCCTGCGGCGGGAGGGACCGGCTCTCCCGTCCCGGGACCTGTAGTCGGGACGGCGCGCGAGAATGCGCGTCGCGCGTCATGCCCGCGGCACTACGACCGCGGAGTGTAAATGGAGCTATTCCCGATCTTGCCTAAATCCGTGCGCGGGGGCGCCACAGCGCCACCAGTCACCTAACCAGGGGCGGTGCGGCGTCCCCGCGTCTCCAGGCAGTTTGAATCGTTTGGCCCTGCCTTGCCCCGACGCCCTGCCGGGCGCCTCCGCGCGCCTGCGTGAGGGCGTCATTTTTTCCACCGCCGTCGTCGGCGCCACCGATCGCTGAACGTCCTTGCCCCGAACGCAGCCCGCCAGGAGGAATCAGATGAGCCCGAAAATCTCGCCCTGCCTGTGGTTCGTCGATCAGGCCGAGGAAGCCGCCCGCTTCTATACGAGCCTGCTTCCGGACAGCCGGATCAGCCGGGTGCAGCAAAGCCCGGTGGACACCCCCGGCGGCCCCGCCGGCTCCGTGCTGCTGGTCGAGTTCACGCTGGCGGGCCGGCCCTACATGGCGCTGAACGGCGGCGCGCCTGCCCCGGCGCACCCGCTCGCGGTCTCCTTCGCCGTCGCCCTCGAGACCCAGGAGGAGATCGACCGCCTGTGGGAGGCGCTGATCGCGGACGGCGGGGCGCCGCGGCAATGCGGCTGGCTGGTCGACCGCTACGGCTTTCCCTGGCAGGTGTTTCCCTCGTTCGTCCTCGATCTTCTCGGCGATCCGGCCAGGGGGCCGCGCATGATGGCGGCCCTGATGGAGATGGTGAAGCTCGACGTCGCGGCCCTGAAGGCTGCGGCGGAAGGCTGAGGGGCGCGTCCGCGGGCCCTGATCTCCTTGCCGTTGCGGCCGCCCCCTGCTATCCGCCGCGCCATGACCGCAGCGCCGCAGAAAAACATCCGCAACTTCTCGATCGTCGCCCACATCGACCACGGGAAGTCCACCCTCGCCGACCGCCTGATCCAGCAGACGGGCGGGCTGCAGGCGCGCGAGATGACCGAACAGGTTCTCGACTCGATGGACATCGAGAAGGAGCGCGGCATCACCATCAAGGCGCAGACCGTGCGCCTCAGCTACAAGGCGCAGGACGGCGAGACCTACATCCTCAACCTGATGGACACGCCGGGGCACGTCGACTTCGCCTACGAGGTGTCGCGCTCGCTCGCCGCCTGCGAGGGCTCGCTGCTGGTGGTCGACGCCAGCCAGGGCGTCGAGGCGCAGACGCTCGCCAACGTCTACCAGGCGCTCGACAACGGTCACGAGATCGTGCCCGTGCTGAACAAGATCGACCTGCCGGCGGCCGAGCCTGACCGCGTCAAGGAGCAGATCGAGGAGGTGATCGGCCTCGACGCCTCCGACGCGGTGCCGATCTCGGCCAAGACCGGGATCGGGATCGACCTCGTGCTCGAGGCGATCGTGAAGCGGCTGCCGCCGCCCAAGGGCGACCGCGCGGCACCGCTCAAGGCCATGCTCGTCGACAGCTGGTACGACACCTATCTGGGCGTCGTGGTGCTGGTGCGGGTGGTCGACGGCGTCCTCAGGAAGGGCATGAAGATCCGCCTGATGGGCACCGGCGCGTCCTATGACGTCGACAAGGTCGGCGTGTTCACGCCGAAGATGACCGACGTCGCGGAGCTCGGTCCGGGCGAGATCGGCTTCCTGACAGGCTCGATCAAGGAGGTCGCGGACACCCGCGTCGGCGACACCATCACGGAGGAGAAGCGGCAGACCGCCGAGATGCTGCCGGGCTTCAAGCCTGCGCAGCCGGTCGTGTTCTGCGGTCTCTTCCCGGTCGACGCCGCCGACTTCGAGGACCTGCGCGCCGCGATGGGCAAGCTGCGCCTCAACGACGCGAGCTTCACCTACGAGATGGAGACGTCTGCGGCCCTCGGCTTCGGCTTCCGCTGCGGCTTCCTCGGCCTGCTGCACCTCGAGATCATCCAGGAGCGGCTGGAGCGCGAGTTCAATCTCGATCTGATCGCGACCGCGCCCTCGGTCATCTACAAGATCAAGATGAACGACGGCTCCGAGATCGAGCTGCACAACCCGGCCGACATGCCGGACGTGGTCAAGATCGACGAGATCTCCGAGCCCTGGATCCGCGCCACGATCCTCACGCCCGACGAGTATCTCGGCGCGGTGCTGAAGCTCTGCCAGGACCGGCGCGGCGTGCAGATCGACCTCAACTATGTCGGCAAGCGCGCAATGGTGGTCTACGACCTGCCGCTCAACGAGGTGGTGTTCGACTTCTACGACCGGCTGAAGTCCATCTCGAAGGGCTACGCCTCGTTCGACTACGCTATCACGGACTACCGGGTCGGCGACCTGGTAAAGATGTCGATCCTGGTGAACGCCGAGCCGGTCGACGCGCTGTCGATGCTGGTCCACCGCACCCGCGCCGAGGCCCGCGGCCGCGCGATGTGCGAGAAGCTCAAGGAGCTGATCCCGCCGCATCTGTTCGTGATCCCGGTGCAGGCGGCGCTCGGCGGCAAGATCATCGCCCGCGAGACCATCCGGGCGCTGCGCAAGGACGTCACCGCCAAGTGCTATGGCGGCGACGCCACCCGCAAGCGCAAGCTGCTGGAGAAGCAGAAGGCCGGCAAGAAGAAGCTGCGCCAGTTCGGCCGCGTCGAGATCCCGCAGGAGGCGTTCATCGCCGCCCTGAAGATGGACGAGTGAGCGTCAGGCGAACTCGACCTCGACGTGCCGGTCCTTCATCTCGACGATCCGGCAGGGACGGATGATCTGGTCGGCCTCGATCGCGAGGTCGAAGCGCTCCGGCAGTCCGACCACGGTCGAGACGTCGAGCCCGGCGCCGGTGGGCGACAGGGCCCGGACCGTGCAGTCGATGGTCGAGGCGCCCTTGTTGAACAGGATGCGGCCGCCCTTGAACACGCGCCGCCGCCCGGGCTTCTCGCGCGTCGCGGAGCGGCCCATGACGCAGCGGTCGCGTCCCTCCGCCTTCGCCCGGTAGACCGCCGCGTCCGAGCCGGACCGAGACGACCATCGTGGCGATCACCTTCGCGGCGGGCCTCTTCGTCAATCTGGAGTTCGCCGTCTATGGCGGCGTCATCGTCTCGC
>NZ_JBJKEX010000720.1:0-556 GCF_045505405.1 Hansschlegelia beijingensis
AGGAGCCACCATGGCACCCGCCGATTTCACCACCGGTGCCCGCCCGGTCAAAGCAGCCCGCGGCACCGAGCTCACCGCCAAGTCCTGGCAGACGGAAGCGCCGTTGCGCATGCTCATGAACAACCTGGATCCCGAGGTCGCCGAGCGCCCGGATGACCTGGTGGTGTATGGCGGCACGGGCCGCGCTGTCCGGTCCTGGGCCGCTTTTGACGCGATCACCCGCACCCTGGAAACCATGGAGAAGGACGAAACCCTCCTGGTCCAGTCCGGCAAGCCGGTGGGCGTGTTCCGCACGAACGAATGGGCGCCGCGGGTGCTTCTGGCCAATTCCAACCTCGTGGGGGACTGGGCCAACTGGCCCGAATTCCGCCGGCTCGAGGCCGAGGGCCTGATGATGTACGGCCAGATGACCGCCGGCTCCTGGATCTACATCGGCACCCAGGGGATCCTGCAGGGCACGTTCGAGACCTTCGCCGCGATTGCCCGCAAGCTCTCCGGCGACGAGAACGGCACCCTCGCCGGTACCCTCACCCTCACCGGCGGGTGCGGCGGCATG
>NZ_JBJKEX010000721.1:0-554 GCF_045505405.1 Hansschlegelia beijingensis
CCGGAGGGACGCGCGGCATGGCGGCCCCGCCCGAGAAGTCGCCGTGCAGCGCCCGAACGGCCAGCCACGCGGCAGGCGCGAGCAGTCCGAGCAGCGTCAGCGCGAGCAGCGGCGAGAAGCGTCCGGCGCGGTCATGGAGCAGCGGCATCGGCGTTCCTTCGTTCCCTTGAAACCGGAACTACGTCGGAAGCCACGGGTTGTCTTACGCGCGGCGCGCTCACGAGGGGGTGAAACCCGGCAATCGGCGAAATTAGGTCAAATTTGACGCCTCTCGAAAACGCCCGTTTAGCGGTGCGCCACGTAGAGGATGACGTCCAAGAGGCCGCCATGTTCGCGTACCCCCGGAATGTCATTGCGCCCGCGTTGCGCCGGTTCGGCGCGTTCATCTCGTCCCAGGCCGCGGCCCTGCCTCTCTGCTACGCAGCCGCGCTGGCCACCTCTCGTCTCTATGAGGACGGCGCCGGCGCGCATCCGCCGCTGGCGCTCGCCTCCGCGGTGGCGCTCGGCGTCCTGCTGCGCTTCGGGCGCGCGCTCGAACTGCGGGACGCCGCGGC
>NZ_JBJKEX010000722.1:0-554 GCF_045505405.1 Hansschlegelia beijingensis
TGGGCTTCCACGGCACCTTCCTGATCCAGCACTGGCTGGGCGTCATGGGCATGCCCCGCCGGTACGCCGACTACCTGGTGGAGGACAACTTCACGTGGATGAACCAGTTCTCCACGGTTGCCTCGTTTGTCCTGGGTGCATCGCTGATCCCGTTCTTCTGGAACGTGTACATCACCTGGCGCAGCGCCGAGAAGGTGCAGGTGGATGATCCGTGGGGCTTCGGTGCTTCGCTGGAATGGGCCACGTCCTGCCCGCCGCCGCGGCACAACTTCACCTCGCTGCCCCGGATCCGTTCTGAGCGGCCGGCGCTGGACCTGCACCACCCTGAACTTCGCCAGGTCCACACCGTTGAGTCACCCGCTCCCGCAGCCAAGACGCTCGGAAACGCCGACCAGAGGGACAACTGACAATGAAAATTGAATCCTGGATTTTTGGTGCCGGAGTTTTCTTCTTCGTTCCGATCTCCCTGGTGTACGGCTTCCTGACGAACTGGGGCGAGTGGGTCGGCATCCTGGGCATCCTGCTCGTGGGCGGCCTCGCCGGCATGATCGGTG
>NZ_JBJKEX010000723.1:0-548 GCF_045505405.1 Hansschlegelia beijingensis
ACCCACGGCTCGAACTGATCGCAGGGCGGGGGCGAGCGAAGCGTTGGGCTATTAGGCTGGGATCGGGCTCGGCGTCGGGACCAGCTTCGCCAGTTTCCTGAGGTTTTGGGCGGTGGCGGCAAGCAGGCACTCGTCTCGGGCTGCGCATGGTCCTCGAAGGCGTAGCCGGTCGAGCCGCAGGATGCGCTTGAGGTGTGCGAACATCATCTCGACCTTCTTCCGCTCGCGCCGGGAGACGACGTAGGCGTCGGTCTTCGCGATGTCCCTCGCCATGTCGCGAGCGCCCTCGTAGATCGAGCGAGGGATCTTCCGGGCCGGCGTGTTCGGGCAGCACTGCGGCTTCAGGGAGCAGGCGTCGCAGTCGAACTTGCTCGCGCGATAGCGGATCATGCCGTCCTCGTCGACGAGCGGAGCCGAGGTTCGGTAGACCCTCTGCCGGGGTCTCAGCTCCTTCCCGGCCGGGCAGGTGTAAAGATCGCGGGCGTGGTCATACGGGAAGTCTGAACGGCTGAACGTGCCGTCGGTCCGGGCGCTCTTGTCGAACACCG
>NZ_JBJKEX010000724.1:0-548 GCF_045505405.1 Hansschlegelia beijingensis
GATCTGACCTGCGGGGCGAAGCGGTCGAGCGCATGCGCCAGGATCGGCCGCCCGGCGAGCTCCAGCAGCGCCTTGTCGCCGCCGCCCATGCGCGAGGCGAGGCCGCCCATCAGAACTAGGCCGGCGACAGTCATGAGGATCGGCTCCTTCGATTGGTCGGGCCGGCCGCGACCGCGAATCCGCGTCGTTCAGGCTAGCGGCAGGAGCTCCGCGCCCAAAGCCCCGCCCGGCCGCGGGAATCGCCGTCGCGGGCGTGCGACGTTTGACCTCGGGGGCCGGGAAGGTCCATAGCGCGGCGGACAAGATGGAGTGCGCGATGGCTGCGACTGAAGACGACATCCGGCGGGCCCTTGCTGCGGTGCCCGCGCCTGACGGCGCGACAAGCCTCGCAGAGTCGTCGTCGCTGTCGAGCATCGCGCTGATGCCGGGCGGTCGCGTGATCTTCTCGATCGAGACCACGCCCGAGCAGGCCGCCGGCGCCGAGAGCATCCGGCGCGCCGCCGAGGCGGCCGTGCGGGCGCTTCCCGGCGTGTCGGACGTGCTGGTCG
>NZ_JBJKEX010000725.1:0-547 GCF_045505405.1 Hansschlegelia beijingensis
GGTGGCGGCTGTAGGTGGTGGAGTTCACCGTGCCGACCTGCTCGCCGTCCTTCATGATCCGGGCGCCCGGCTCGATCGCCTCATGGGCGTCGATCTCGAGCCCCACATTGGCGACCCGGATCTCGTTCTTCCGGCGCTCGAGCGCCTCCTTGCCGTGGAAGTCGGGCTTCGAGAGGTCGACCGTCCACTCCGCGCCGACCTCCCAGGGGGTTTCGTCGCCTTTGGGCATGTCGAACGGGAAGAACAGCAGGCCGCCCTCCACCCGGACGATGTCGAGGCAGCCCCAGGACGCCGCGCAGGCCCCGTAGGGCTTTCCGGCCTCCATGATGCTGTCCCACAGGAAGGGCGCGTCGGCGGCCGAGCAGAACACCTCGTAGCCGCGCTCGGCCGAATAGCCGCCGCGCGCGATCGAGACCTCCTTGCCGAACAGCTTTGCGGGGCGGTGCTCGAAGTATTTGAGCGTCGCGAGGTCGAAGTCGGCGTGCGGCTTCAGGATGTCGAGCGCGAGCGGCCCCTGCAGCGACAGGATGTGGACGTCGTCGTCCTT
>NZ_JBJKEX010000074.1:0-11888 GCF_045505405.1 Hansschlegelia beijingensis
GATGTCTTCGGAGAGGATCGCCTGCAGGACCGGGTCGCACCGGATGTGGCCTGCCTCGGCCAGCCGCTTCATGAACAATGGAACACCACGGCGGGCTTGCCGGGCGCCTGGATGCTGCCGCCGTCGATCGGATCGAGGCCGGAGAGCGCCCGCAGCAGGGTGGTCTTGCCGCAGCCGCTTTCGCCGAGCAGGGCGACGAACTCGCCGCGGTCGATGACGAGGTCGAGCCCGTCGATGACGGTGCGCTCGCCGTAGCGACGGACGAGGCGCCGGACGATGACGGCCGCGCTCATCGACCGCCGCCCCCGAAGTTCGGATGCCAGCGCAACAGCCGCCGCTCGAGCAGCCGCGCGATCCAGTCCGAGCCCGCGCCGATCAGCGCGTAGATCACGATCGTCAGCACGATCACGTCGGTGCGCAGGAACTCGCGCGCGTCCATCGCGAGGAAGCCGAGACCCGCCTGCGCGCCGACCGTCTCGGCCACCACGAGCGCGAGCCAGGCGACCGCGAGCGCGTAGCGCAGGCCCGTCAGGATCGAGGGCAGGGCGCCGGGCAGCACGATCCGACGGATCGTGGTCCAGTGAGAGAGGCACTGGACGCGGCCGAGCTCCAGCAGCTTCGGATCGACCTGCCGGATGCCGAGCACGGTGTTCACGTAGATCGGAAACAGCACGCCGAGCGACACGAGGAAGATCTTCTGTCCCTCGCCCACGCCGAACCAGATGATGGTCAGCGGCAGCGCGGCCAGGAACGGCACGGCGCGCACCATCTGCACGCTCCGGTCGATCGCTGCCTCCGCGACGCGCGAGAAGCCGACCGCCACCCCGAGCGTGAAGCCGAGCAGCCCGCCGATGGCGAAGCCGGTCGCCGCGCGCGCCAGGCTGACGGCGAGATCGTTGAACAGGCTGCCTGTGGAGGCGAGCTTGACCGCGGTCGCGGCCACCTTGCTGGGCGCGGGAAGGACCTGCGGCGCGACATAGCCGGAGCGGCAGAGGGTCTCCCAGACGACGAGCAGGATCAGCGGCGCCGCCCACGAGAGCGCGAACAGCCACGATCCCGAGGGGACCCGGCGCGGCGCGCGAGGCTTCGCGAGCGGCGCGCGGGCCGGCGCGAAGCGGCCCGCCGGGTTGATCTCGGCGACGCTCATTTCGCCCCCGAAACCACAGGGGCGAGCGGCGCAGCCCTGCCGACCCGCGGGAAGACCTCCTCCGCGAAACGCCGCATTTCGGCGCGCAGCGGCTGGAACTGGAGCATGAACAGCTCCACGCCGGCCTGATGGAACGCCCAGATGCGCTCGGCCACCTGATCGTAGGAGCCGACGAGCCCGGCCGCGGTTCCCCCGTTGGTGCCCACGAAGGCATGCTTCGCCATCGTCTGCAGCATCACGACCTTGCTGTCGGCGTGCGCTCGCTGGGCCGCCTTGTCAGGCCGGTCGAGTTCGGCGAGCGCGACCAGTCGGCGGTGCTCCGCCTGCGCTTCGGCCTCGGTCTCGCGCGCGATCACGAAAGCCGCGAGTCCGAAGCGCAGTCCGGCGCCGCGGCGCGGTCGAGCCTTCACGTCCTGGATGAGAGACGCGACCGCGGGAAGCGGCTGCCCGTTGATGAACCAGACGTCGCTCTGCGCCGCCGCGAGGTCCCGCGCCGGCTCCGATTCCCCGCCCAGATAGATGCGGGGGCGGGGCCGGAAGCGCCCCGCCGGCGCCAGCCTGTAGCCCTCGACCGTGAAGTGCCTGCCGCGATGGTCCACCGTCTCCCCGCGCAGGAGCCGCTCGACGATGGACAGCCACTCGGCGCCATAGGCGTAGCGTTCGTCATGCTCGAGGAAGGGGAGCCCGGCCCTTTCGAACTCCGCCCTGTTCCAGGCGTTGACCAGGTTCAGGGCGAAGCGGCCGCGGGAGATCTCCTCGATCTGCAGCGCCATCTTGGCCAGCACCACAGGATGGTAGAGCGCCGGCTTGATGGCCGCGATGATCTCGATCCGGCTCGTCACCGCCGCAAGCGCGGCGGACGAAGCCCAGGCCTCCAGCTGATCGCGCTCCGCGGAGTGCGGGTTGGCGGTGTGCTGGGCGACGAGCGTGGAGTCGTAGCCGAGCGCCTCGGCCTCTAGCACCGTCGCGCGGTTGTGCTCCCACGAGGCGTCATAGGGTTCGGCCGGATCCTGCGCGGCTGCGCGGGGCCCGTGCACCGGGGCCCAAATTCCGAAACGGATAAACGACATGAAAGCTCCCCGACTGCGATCTCGGACGCAGTCTAGGAGCGGCTTCGGCCATTAGTCTATCAAAAATATCGAATTAGTTTACTGAACCACACGCGACGTGCAGAACCTCTAGAAGCTCTTGGGGGCTGACTGCTCCCGACGATGGCTCGCTGGTCGACGTGCCTCAGAGCGCGCACGCGCGGCCGGGACGCGCCGCCGACGCGCGGCGCGGTTCGAAACTGCGCGAGCTCGCGTGTGGGCCTGACGGCGTTGGCGACAGACGCAGACGTCGCGAAGGGCCGCCGTCGTCAGCTCGAGACGATGAGCTCGATCGGCGTCGGCCGGAAACCGGCGGCAGGATTGTTCTGTTGCGGGCAGTTGGAGATCACGACGAGCACCGGCATTTCCGCCCTGAGCGTCACGAAGTCTCCGGGCTTCGATACGCCCTCGACGATGTTGAGCGCGCCATCCTCGTCGAACTTCACGCGCATGAAGAAGTTGATGTTCGAAACGATCTCCGACGGCCCCATCGCCCAGCGCGAGAGCTCCGCGATGAAGTTCGTCCGGCAGCTTTCCGTCTTGGTCACGCCATACCGGACCTTGTCGATCTCACAGCTGCAGCAACCCGCAAGCGTGTCGTGGTAACCGCAGGTGTCCTCGACCACCGTGAACATGACCCTGGCGTGATCGGAATAGATCTTGTCGCCCTTGGTCACATAGAGCGACTTGTTGAGCTTGACGGTGTTCGGAATATTGATCCGATCGAGCGGGAGATCGGCGCTGTAGCACAGAAAGTCCACAGCCTGCCGCCCCTCGAGATCGACCATCGTGAGGTGCTGTCCTGGCTCCAGCCGGCGCGACCAGGGCTGCTTCGCGGCCAGGACCTCCCGGTGGACGATCGTTGTGCCTTTCGGCAGCGAAAGCGTGCTCATGCGGAGTCCTCGAAAGTTGAATCGCCAGGACTATAGGCTCTGGCGGCGGGCCCGGGGCGGCGGCGCAGCGAAGGCCGTCGCGGTCTGCGACGCGATCGTCGCTTTGCGGCGGTCGGCCAATTCTGCGCCGACGTCTGGCTGAGTCGCGCCGAACCCTGATCGGCCATCCCGGCTTTGTGACCTGCTAGCCATGGGGTCGCCGGAACGGAGGCGCCGAAGCGTCGTTGCTTCCCGAAAGGAAGGCTCATGGCTTCGACCGAGAAAAACCCTGGCCTGCTGCTGGAGGGCGAGGACGCGAGCTGCGGCTCGGCGAGCGCCGCCGTCGACGAGTCCGTGGGCTGAACGGCATGCCGTCCCTGATCAGTGAAGACCCGGCCACTGGCGCGCGCCGCCGTCCGGGCCGGGCGGCGCGACCGCATGACGTCGCCTCGGCCACGGGCGCGTCCCGCCTTAGCATCGACTTGTCCGATGGACAGGCGTTGACCGGCTACGAAGCCGGGAGCGGACCGGATGCGGTGCTCATCCACGGAACGCTCGTCACCTCCGAGGAGATGGGCGCGAGCCTTCTCGGCCCCTTCGCCCGCCGCTTTCGCACTGTCGCGTTCGACCGGCCGGGCCACGGCGCCAGCACCCGTCCGACCGGGCAGGGGGCTCTCTCCCAGCAGGCGCGGTTCGTGCAGGAGGGAATAGACAAGCTCGGTCTGCGGCGGCCGGTTCTGGTCGGACACTCGATCGGCGGCTCCCTCGCGCTTCAGCTCGCTCTCGACGCGCCCGAGCGTTATGCGGGCGTGGTCGTGATCGGTCCGCTGGTTTTCCCCGAGCCGCGGCTCGAGCCGGTTCTGTTCGGCCCCCGCGCGCTGGCGCGTCTCGGAACGCGTCTTGGAGGAAGTCGGGGGTTCATGGGCGGGCCCGGCCTCGACGCGGCCTCCCTGCCCTTGCTGTGGCGCGCGATCTTCCTTCCGCAACATGCGCCTGCGGAGTTCAGCCGGCTCATGGATTTCGAAGCGGTCGGGAGCGACGCCGGCATCGCTTCGGTGGGCGAGGATTCCCTGGCGATCTGGAGCGATCTCACGCTCAACCTCTTCCGATACCGGAAGCTGACCTGCCCGGTTGAGATCGTGTGCGGCGAGATGGACATCGTCGTGAACCCCGCGCTGCACGGCCGCGCGCTCTCACGGCTGGCGCCGCGGGCGAGCTTCACCTCCGTGCCCGGCGTCGGCCACATGGTTCACCACTTCGAACCCGGGCTGATCCTGGAGAAGGCGCTACGGGTGAGCGCAGCCCCGGCATAGAGGGCCGCGGCGGCGCATTGACGCGCGTCTGCTCAACAGCTGCAGGCAGGCCGCGGCAGTGACCAGTGTTATGAGGGCCGGCCCGCTCGCGTTTTTGTCAAAGCTGGATCGGCCGGGAAACCGGGAACAAGCGCCGCCCCCGTGGCGTTACGGCCCGCAGGCCGGGGCGGCTTCGCCGCGGCACAGGAGCGAATACGTATGATTGATCTGACCATCAACGGCCAGCCGCGGCGCTATGAGGGCGACCCGGCCATGCCGCTGCTTTGGTATTTGCGCGACGAACTCGGGCTTACCGGAACGAAATTCGGCTGCGGAATCGCGGCGTGCGGCGCCTGCACCATTCACCTCGACGGCAAGGCCGCGAGAGGATGCGTCACGCCGGTGTCGGCCGCGGCCGGCAAGAAGGTCACCACGATCGAGGGCCTGTCTCCCGACGGGAACCATCCGGTCCAGGTGGCGTGGCGGGAGCTGAACGTCTCCCAGTGCGGATACTGCCAGCCGGGGCAGATGATGCAGGCGGCCTCCCTGCTCAGCGAGAAGCCGCAGCCGAGCGATGACGACATCGATCAGGAGATGTACGGCAACCTCTGCCGCTGCGGGACCTACCCGCGCATCCGCAACGCGATAAAGCACGCGGCCAAGAGCGTGCGGCCATGACGGTGGCTCGGAACCCGGGCGTGTCGGTCGAGGCCGCGCGGAGCGCTCTCAATCCGGACGTCAGCCGCCGTGCCGCCCTCGGCGGCGCGCTCGCGTTGATCATCTCCGCGTCGCTGCCGTCGGGCGTGCTCGCGAAGGAAGACGAGCCGCTGAAATTCGGGCGCGACGCCATGCCGAATGGCTGGCGGGACGATCCGCGAGTCTTCGTGGCGATCGACCCGGAGGGGATCGTCACCGTGACCTGCCACCGCTCCGAAATGGGGCAGGGGGTGCGCACCTCGATCGCCATGGTGGTCGCCGAGGAGTTGGGCGCGGACTGGTCGAAGGTTCGCGTCGCCCAGGCTTGGGGCGATGAGACGGTTTTCGGCAATCAGGACACGGACGGGTCGCGCTCGCTCCGTCACTTCTTCATGCCTCTGCGCCGGGCTGGCGCGGCCGCCCGGACGATGCTCGAGCAGGCGGCGGCGGCCGAATGGGGCGTGCCGGCGAGCGAGGTGGTCGCGGGCGACCAGATGGTCAGGCACGAGCCGTCGGGCCGGAAGGAGAACTGGGGCCGCTTCGCCGAGCGCGCGTCGAAGCTGCCGCTGCCCGATCCGGCCTCGCTGAAGCTCCGGGCGCCCGCCGATTTTCGCTACATCGGAAAGGGCGAGATCGGGCTGATCGACAACCACGATTTCACCACTGGCAAGGCGCATTACGGGATCGACGTTCGTCTCGATGGGCTGCTCTATGCGGTCATCGCGCGTCCGCCCGTGTTCCGCGGCCGGGTGAAGAAGTTCGACGCCTCCGCGGCCATGAAGGTTCCGGGCGTTCTCAAGGTCTTCGAGATCGAGCCGTCTCCGCCGCCCACCGAGTTCAACCCGTTGGGCGGGGTGGCGGTCGTCGCGCGCAACACCTGGGCGGCGATCAAGGGGCGCGAGGCGCTGAAGATCGAGTGGGACGACGGCCCGAACGCGTCCTATGACTCGGCGGCGTTCCGGACCGCGCTCGAGGAATCGGCCCGCAAGCCCGGCAAAACGGTCCGCGCCGACGGCGACGTGGACGCGGCGCTCGCCGGCGCCAAACAGCGGGTGGTGGCCGAATATTACGTTCCGCACCTGGCCCAGGCGCCCATGGAGCCTCCGGTCGCGACGGCTCGCGCCACGGACAAATCCTGCGAGGTCTGGACCTGCACCCAGGCGCCGCAGGCGACGCGCGCCAATGTCGCCAAGCGCCTCGGTCTCAAGCTGGACGACGTCCGGGTGAACGTGACGCTTCTGGGCGGCGGCTTCGGGCGCAAGTCCAAGCCGGACTACGTGGTGGAGGCGGCGCTGTGCAGCCGGGCGATGGACGGCGCGCCGGTGAAGCTCACATGGACCCGGGAAGACGACCTCAGTCACAGCTACTACCACACCGTCTCGGTCGAGCGGATCGAGGCCGCGCTGGACGAACGCGGCTTCCCGACCGGCTGGCTCCACCGCAGCGTGGCCCCGACGATCGGGTCCACCTATGTCGAGGGAGCGAAGAACGAGCTGCCGTTCGAGCTCGGCATGGGGCTCGTCAACTTGCCGTTCGCAATCCCGAACGTCCGGATCGAGAACCCCGAAGCGCCTGCGCATGTGAGGATCGGCTGGTTCCGGTCGGTGTCGAACATCCCGCACGCCTTCGCGATCCAGTCGTTCGCCGCCGAGCTCGCACACGCCGCCGGGCGCGACCCGAAGGACTATCTGCTGGAACTCATCGGCCCCGACCGGATCCTGGACGCGGCCGCGCTGGGCGACGTCTGGAACTATGGCGAGGACCCGGCTGTCTATCGCCTCGACACGGGTCGGCTGAAGCGCACGATCGAAGCGGCGGCTGCGGGCATCGGCTGGGGCCGCAAGCTCGGCGAGGGCAGGGGTCTCGGCATCGCGGGCCACTACAGCTTCGTGACCTACACGGCGGTCGCGGCCGAGGTCGAGGTCAAGGACGGCGAGATCGCGGTGCGGCAGGTCGACATAGCGGTCGACTGCGGTCCTCAGGTGAACCCGGAGCGGATCCGCTCCCAGATGGAGGGCGCCGTCATCATGGGGATGGGTCTCGGGCTCAGCGCCGAGATCAGCTTCAAGGATGGCCGCTCCGAGCAGCGAAACTTCGACGGCTACGATCTGACCCGCATCGACGCCTCGCCGAAGGTGCTGAACGTTCATCTGCTGCCGTCGGGCGACTATGACGGTCCGCTCGGGGGCGTCGGAGAACCGGGCGTTCCTCCGGTCGCGCCCGCGATCGCCAACGCCGTGTTCGCGGCGACAGGCAAGCGCATCCGCGGGCTTCCGCTCAACAAGCATTTTGGAGCGTGAGGTCATGAAGATGCGTCGATGCGCCTACGCGCTCGTGGCCTGCGCCGCGATTTCCGCCTCACCCGCTTGGGCGCAGCCCTGCCAGGACAGGATCGCCGCGCTGGAGCCGCGCCTCGTCGACGAGGGGCGGGCCGCGATATCCGCCTCCACCAGCGGCAAGGAGACAGGCGCCCGCAGGGAAGCCAAGGCCGTGGACGGGAAGCCGTCGGCGGCAGCGGGCGGCGAAACCCAGGGAGAGCGCGCGGCTGAAGAGGCCGCGGGCGGAGGGGACGGTGTCCTGCAGGCCAAGGCCAAGGTGAACGAGGCCCGGATCGCCTCGCAGGACGGTGACGAGAACCGCTGCGCCGCGTTGGTGGCGGAAGCCGAGCGGTTGCTTGAACCTCGGCCCTAGCCTGAACCACGGAAGGGTCGCCGGGAGGCCGGTCGTCATGCGGGCGACCGGTCTCAGGCTTATCGCTGGCGGCCGGACATCCGCCTCCCGATGAGGCGGCGCGCGCGGAGCGCCCTAGGCGCCATGGGCGGGGTGGTCCTCGCCCTCGCCTTCCTCGCCGTCTCGGCGTGGAGTTGCCTGGCCTTGTGGCATCAGACGGGGGGCGACGGCCTCTGGCGCCTAGCCGCGGTCGTCGCCTGGGCCGCGCTGCTTGTGTTCTTGGCCTGGCTTGCATGGCGCCGGACGAGGCTCGGGCTGATCCTGATCGTGGCGGCCTTTGCGGCCTTCGGCGCCTGGTGGCTGTCGATCGAGCCCCGGCTGGACCGCGACTGGGCGCCGGACGTCGCGCGCACCGTCACGGGGCGCGTCGACGGCGACGTGGTCACCCTTGAGAACGTCCGGGACTTCGCGTGGCGCGACGCCGCCCATGCCGAGGAGAGGTGGAAGACCGAGCGATACGATCTCTCGCAGCTGACGGAGACCGACGTCATCCTCTCCTACTGGGGCATGGAGGCGATCGCCCACACCCTGGTGAGCTTCGGGTTCTCGGATGGCCGGCGCGTCGTGTTCTCGATCGAGATACGCAGGGAGAAGAACGAGGAGTTCTCCTCCGTCGCGGGCTTCTTCAAAACTTATGAGCTCGCGCTGATCGCGGCCGAAGAGCGGGACATTCTGTACCTGCGCACCAACGCACGCGGCGAGCGCACCTACCTCTATCCGCTGAGACTGCCGAAACCGGCCGCGGCGGCGCTGTTCCGGACCTATGTGGAGACGGGAAACGCCCTGGCGCGGAACCCGGAATTCTACAATACCCTCACGGCCAACTGCACCACCGTGGCGTTCGATCTCGCCCGGCTGATCGAGCCGGGAATTCCGTCGGACTGGCGCATTCTTCTATCCGGCTACCTGCCGGGCTACCTGGCCGACCAGGGGGTGCTGCTGTGGAACATGCCGCTGGACTCGCTGCGGCGGCGCGCGGAGATCAGCACCAGGGCGAAGGCCGCCCCGCCCGGGGCCGACTATTCCGAGGCGATCCGTCGCGAGCCCTGATCGGAAGGCGTCGCCTGAGGCGGAGCCCGTCGAGCCGCGGGGTGCGATTTCAGGAGGACGACTTCAAAGCGCGCCAGGCCGCGAAGGGTCGCCGATCTACATGGGGCAAGAGCACGGCCTAGATGATGCGGCTGCCGCCGGCGCCCTGAGCGGGCGGTCAGGCGCGCTCGACCTTTCCATCCGTCTGTTCGGAGCAAACATGTGCGCGCATTGATCGTCGTCGCCCATCCCGATCCGGGCTCACCGACGCACGCGGTCGCGACGACCATCGCCAACGCCGTGAAGGCGGCGGGGGCGGGCCATGAGGCGAGCATCGCCGACCTCGCGGCGGAAGGCTTCGACCCGCGGCACAAGGCGGACGACCTGGCCTTCTTCAGAGGCGAGGCCAAGGCTCCGGCCGACGTTCTGGCCGAACAGGCGCGGATCGACCGTGCGGACGCTCTTGTTCTCGTGTTTCCCGTCCACTGGTGGTCGATGCCCGCGCAGATGAAGGGCTGGATCGACCGCGTGTTCACAGGCGGTTGGGCCTTCAACGAGCGGCCCGACGGATCGATCGAGAAGATGCTGGGACGGCTCGCCGTCCATGTGGTCGCCATCGGCGGGGCCGATGAGGGGGTCTACGATCGGCACGGCTACGCCGAAGCGATGCGGACGCAGATAGACCACGGCATCTTCGGCTATTGCGGCGCGCGCGTCCGAACCTCGGACCTGCTCACCCCTTCAGGAGAGCCGTTCCTGGATCGCGCCGAAAGCATCGGTCGAGCCGTTGTCAGCGGTTGAGGGCCTGACTGGCGGATTGATGATGATCGAGGGAGCGCCCGCAATGCCAGGAGAATGATGGCGCCGCGTGCAGGGATCGAACCCGCGACCCCCTAATCACAGATCGCCCGACAAAATAGGCTGATCAACGTCTATTCCGACATCTTATCGGTCCGTTTTACCCGGCGAGGAGAATTGCCCAAGGGTTCATGTGCGGATCGCCGTTTCGGCTCGGCCTGCGACGCTCATAATGCGCCCGCCGGTCGTGGCGCGTTGAACATAATCCTGCGGCTACTGGATCAGTAGTCGAGCAGCACCGCAGGCGGGCCGCACAGTTGCTGAACTCACTCTGGAGCAAAGCAATTGGCGGTGATTCGGGCGAACGGGCCAACCTGATCGACCTGCGCGATCACCGCGAGCGCGCGTCACCGGCGATCCGCAACGGCGTCTCGGCCATCTACAGACTGAAATGGAAGGTTCATGAACATCAATGACGTTTCGGAGCCTGCAACGCGCATGCTCCAGATGATCACCGGTTACTGGGTGACGCAGATTGTTCATGGGGCTGCGGTGGCCGAATACGCCGAACACCTGCAGACGCGCCCGGCGACTGCGGAGGAGCTCGCCGCGCTTGCCGGCATGGACGCGTCGGCGGTGTTCCGACATCTGCGGGCCTGCGCGAGCCTCGGGCTTGTCGGCTTCGACGGCGAAAGGTTTGCCACAACTCCACTGCTCGACACATTGCGACGGGATCATCCTCAGTCGATGCGCGGGTTTGCATTGTCGCAGCCGGCAGCGGGCCATTGGCTGCCGTGGGGGCGCTTTGCCGAGGCGCTCCGCTCAGGGCGTCCGCAGACGGTTCCTGCATTGGGCGCAGGCATCTTCGAGTATTTCGGGCGAACGCCGTCCGAGGCGACTTCATTCACGGAATCGATGGAGGGCCTGACAGCGCTTGTGGCCAGCGAGGCCGCACGCGTTCTCGACACGACCGGGGTTGATCGGGTCGTGGACGTCGGAGGCGCAAGCGGCGCTCTTCTGGCGCCGCTCCTGCAAGCCAATTCTTCCTTGAAAGCGACGTTGTTCGATCTGCAGAACGTAATCGACGGTCACGCCTTCTCCAACGTGCCGGATCAAATCCGCGGCCGGATCGACAAGGTCGGAGGGGATTTCTTCACGAGCGTCCCTTCGGCGGACCTCTACCTTCTGAAGTGGATCCTCCACGATTGGGACGACGATGAGTGCATCACTATTCTGCGCAACTGCCGTAACGCGATTGCGCCGGGTGGCCGGGTGGCGATCCTGGAACTCGTGTTGGGCGAGGTGGGCGAGGCAAGTCTCGCACCGCTCATGGACCTGAACATGCTGGTCATGTTGACCGGGCGCGAGCGTTCTCTGGCTGAATATCGCGACCTTCTGGTGAAAGCGGGATTCGGCGATGTGGCGATCACACACACCCAGTCTCCGATGGCGATCATCACCGCCCGACCTTCAGCCTGACGGGAAGAACTTTCGAGCATCAAGACGCCGCTCCAGGCTGGAATGGGTGGCCTAAGTATTTTCCATCGATATCAATAGTCGCCGTGAGGTTCCCGCGCGCTATCTTCGTCGATGTAGAGATGCAGGCGAAAAACGTTATTTAGATTTACTAGGAAGCGTCGCAAATCAGCTGTGCTTTGCGAAAAGGTCTTGCTGGGCTTGGCTGGCCGAGCCGCTATCCCAGTCGACCTCACGTTTGGACAGCGGGATGTGCCCCCGGCGACTCTCATTGTCGTAAAAGAGGGTGCCGTGGATGCCGAGCGCATCGCGCTTCAGGATTGGGGGCTCCCAGAGCGGCGTCAACACGGCCCCCGCAGTTTCTTTCCCGAGCCGGTCGATCAAGTCTTCGACCAACTCCATGTCGCGCCCGTTCGGGAAAATCGCCCCGAACTCTTCCGCTGTCGCCTGGAACACGCTGAGGTGGCATTTGCAGCACTGTCGATGATCTGGGATGTTCTTCATGATCGCGGTTTTGCCACTGACAGTGGACATCGGCAATCGAACCTACCTCACAGCGCCTATGAGCGGGTCTCAGGGACGGCCCCGAAGATTCCCTCCAGACCTCGGTCCCAATACGGCCGCCGCCCGAATCGCTGGGCAAGCCAGTCGATCATGACCCGGACCTTCGGCGCGAGCTCGCGCGAACTCGGATAGAGCGCCCAAAGGGATTGGGTCGAGATGAGCGGATAATCGGGCAGGATCGGCACGAGGGCGCCGG
>NZ_JBJKEX010000726.1:0-546 GCF_045505405.1 Hansschlegelia beijingensis
CATTTGAGGGGTGTTTACAACGGAACGCTTCCTCTTGAGATAGAGAGAATAATAGATGATATCAATATCCTTAAGAAAGAACTATAGCCGCAATTAAAAAAAATGCATTCCTCTTATTCAGGAATGCATTGGTCTGTAAAAATCCAGAATATTTGTTTATCAGCTGTTAATGGGTTTAATTCTTTTTCTGCTGAACGCCGTTTTAAACCAATTCCAGTGAATATACGTATGGAAACTGAAACTAAGGAAGAAAATTAAAACCAGAAATAAATGCACATCTATCCATTTTCCCTTATCAAAGATAAGGAAGCTCCAGTTTGCATTTCCTGTTAGAGCAGGAACCAAGATAAGCATTATTCCTGATACTAACATTAAAATAAAAGAAGCTCCGGCACATATTTTACAAGTTCTGCAAAACGGTAAAATGTTTTTTTCGGTAAGTGATAAATCAGCTTCTCCTGCACTTATCGCTCTTTTCTTGTACTCCGATACGTAATAATTAACTGTAACCAGTATGATAACGACTAAAACCAGAAAGAAATACAT
>NZ_JBJKEX010000727.1:0-545 GCF_045505405.1 Hansschlegelia beijingensis
AGAAGCTCGAGCAGCTGCGGGCGCTCGAGGCCGGCATGCGCATCGACGCGGTCGCGGTGGACGTCGTTCCGCTCGGCGTCGACACGCCCGAAGACCTCGAACGGGCGCGCGAGATCATGGCGGGAGCCGGACGATGAACGGGCAGGGCAGGATCGCCTACCAGGGCGAGCCGGGCGCGAACTCCCACATGGCCTGCGCGGCCGTCTTCCCCGAGATGGAGGCGGTTCCGTGCGCGAGCTTCGAGGATGCGCTCGACGCCGTCGCTTCCGGCGACGCGGCGCTCGGCATGATCCCGATCGAAAACTCCGCGAACGGCCGGGTGGCGGACGTCCATCATCTGATGCCGACCGCGCGGCTGCACATCGTCGGCGAATACTTCATGCCGATCCACCACCAGCTCCTGGCCGCGCCGGGCGCCACGCTGGCCTCGGTCAAGACCGCGCAGAGCCATGTGCAGGCCCTCGGACAGTGCCGGCGCAAGCTCCGCGAGCTCGGGCTGACGCCGGTCATCGGGGCCGACACGGCGGGCTCCGCGCGCGAGATCG
>NZ_JBJKEX010000728.1:0-499 GCF_045505405.1 Hansschlegelia beijingensis
GGCCGCCTGCGGCCTCGAGCGCGGGACGGCGGCTCTTCAGCGCGAGCGTGTCGAGGACCCGCTGCTGGCGGTCGAGCGCGTCGTCGAGCCGGGCGAGCTTCTCGCTCGTCAGCGCGTCGGGCGAGAGCCGCGCCTCGATCTCGGCCAGGCGCTCGTCATTGACCTCCTTGAAGGACTCGAAGGCGCGCATGAAGTCGTCGAAGGCGGTCACCACCTCGAGGCTCGACGGCGCGCCCTCGGCGGCCTTGGTCTCGGGCGAGCGGAGTTCGGCATGCGTCATCGGTCAGCCTCTGGCGAAAGAGCCGCGCTGAGGCGGCGGGAAGGATGAAGGGAGCCGCGCTTGACCGCCGCGACGCGGGCGTCCGGCAGCATCGGGAAGGTGACGACCGAGATCTCCCAGAGGTCGATCTCGGTGAGGCGGCGCACGCCGCCGGCCTCGCGGACGCTGCGCACGGCTCGGAAGCCGATCGACAGCCCGTCGAGCGCGCCCTGCCGCAGC
>NZ_JBJKEX010000729.1:0-545 GCF_045505405.1 Hansschlegelia beijingensis
TCGGACTGTTCAGCATCGAAGCCGTGTTCATCGGATTTCTCGGCAGTGCCCTCGGAGCCGCCGTGGCCGTGGGAGTCGGCACCTTGATCAGCGATGCCCTGGCCGATTCTGTGCTCTCGGGTCTGCCCGGCCTGCAGATCATGCTCTTCGAGCCGGGGTCGATCGCCGTAGTGGTACTCGTGGTGATGCTCATTGCGTTCATCGCCGGTACCCTCCCGGCGCGCCGCGCCGCGGTGCAGAACCCGATCGATGCATTGCGCTACGAGTAGGCCCAACGGATATGACGGAAACCCGCGCACAGGGACTTCGAGCCCGCAAACGGCGTTCCACCCGGCAGGCCATCGAGCGGGGGGCCGTGGACCTGGCCCTGAAACACGGCTACGATCACGTCACGGTGGAGATGATCTGCGATGTCGCGGTGATCTCCCAGCGGACGTTCTTCAACTATGCCGGATCCAAGGAGGGCGCGGTCCTGGGCATCGAACTGCCCCTGCCTGGGGAGGCGCTGCGCGCTGCGTACGTCGCCGGCAGGGGCGGCCAGAGTC
>NZ_JBJKEX010000730.1:0-544 GCF_045505405.1 Hansschlegelia beijingensis
GCTGGCCCTGCTGGTACTGGTGGAATCCAAGGTGGAGCAGCCCATCATCCCGCTCAAGATCATCTCCGAACGCACCACGGCACTGGCCATCCTCGCCTCCGTCGCCGTAGGCGTGGCAATGTTCGGGTCATCCACCTTCCTGGGCCAGTACTTCCAGGTGGCGCGCGGCGCCAGCCCCACGGAAGCCGGGCTCCTGACCCTTCCCATGATCGCCGGAAACCTTGTTGGTTCAGTGGCCTCGGGACAGCTGATCAGCCGGACGGGCAAGTGGAAGGGCTACCTGATCGCCGGTTCCATCCTGCTGATCGGCGGGCTGGGACTGTCCGGAACCCTGGACCACACCACAGAACTCTGGCATGCAGGGGTCTTCACCGCAGTGCTGGGCCTTGGACTGGGCATGCTGATGCAGAACCTCGTTCTGGCCGTGCAGAACACTGTCCGGGCTTCAGATATCGGCACGGCAAGTGCATCGGTTGCCTTTTTCCGGTCCGTGGGCGGCGCCATCGGCGTCTCCGTCCTGGGCGCCATCCTGGCCAACCGCGTC
>NZ_JBJKEX010000731.1:0-540 GCF_045505405.1 Hansschlegelia beijingensis
GGCGTCGCGCAACGCTTCCATCGACTCTGCGTCCGGTTCGCTGAACCACCTGCCCACGGTAACGCCGTGCTTCGGAACATACAGCCGGTGGATATGGTCCCCGGCCTGGATGGTGCCGGTCCTGATAACGCGCAGGTAGGTGCCCACGCGGCCCTCCTCGGTGAACCTCTTGACGAAGTGCGGCTCCCGCATCCGGCGCTGGAAGGTGGCGCAGGGCGTTCGCGGCGAGGTGACTTCGACCTCGAGGCTGAGGCCGATCTTTCACCGTTCGCCAATCACCGCTCCCGTGGCGTCGATGCCCGCCACCCGGAGGTTTTCGCCGAAGATTCCAGGCGGCAGTTCCCGCTGCAGCTCCCCGGCCCAGTAGTCCGCGTCCTCTTGCGAATAGGCATACAGGGCCTGGTCCGGACCGCCGTGATGTACCCGGTTCGCCTGGATGTCGCCCTGGAGGCCCAGCCGGTGAACCTTGACCGGCCCCTCGGCCGGACGCTTGTCGATGGCCGTCACGCCCACGTTGGATGCGTCCGGCAGGAGCTGGTG
>NZ_JBJKEX010000732.1:0-538 GCF_045505405.1 Hansschlegelia beijingensis
GGGCCAAGCGACCGCCGGTCGGCGATCGGCGCGACGCCGCGGGCGCGGCGCTCCTCGATCACCGACTGGATCGCGCGGACGATGCCGAGATAGCCGGTGCAGCGGCAGAGATTGCCCGCGAGGCCGACCCGGATGCGGCGCTCGTCCGGCTCCGGAAGGCGCAGGACGAGGTCACGCGCCGCCACCAGCATGCCGGGCGTGCAGAAGCCGCATTGCAGCGCGTGCTCGCGGGTGAAGGCGGCGCGGAGTTCGCTCGTCAGTTGGTCGTCGTCGAGACCCTCGATCGTCGTGACGGACGCGCCGGAGCAGACCGCCGCGAAGGTGAGGCAGCTGCGCGCCGGCTCGCCGTCCACCAGCACGGTGCAGGCGCCGCAGACGCCATGCTCGCAGCCGAGATGCGTGCCGGTGAGGTTCAGCTCCTCCCGCAGGAAATCCGCGAGGTGGGTGCGCGGCTCGACGGCGCGCGAGACGGCGCGCCCGTTGACGGTGAGATCGAGCGCGGCGGCGGCGGAGGGGGGTCGGACGGGGGCGTTCATGC
>NZ_JBJKEX010000733.1:0-538 GCF_045505405.1 Hansschlegelia beijingensis
CACGACTCAAGCGGCGAACCGGACACCAAAACTCGTTGAACCTGCATGAACCCTCCCGCGATCCCGTGTGATGGACAGCTTCAGATAAGCACCTCCATCACGCGGAACTGCACGGTTACGGGCCCCGTGCTGCACGTCAAAGACACCCCGGTTCCTGCCCCAGATAAGTTGCACGAATCTAGGATCCCATCCGTCCTCCAACAGGTGCGTCGCATAGCTGCGGCGCAGGGAGTGCAGATCGAGACCCTCCAGCGGCAGGTCCGGCTCGTTCAGGTAGCGCCGGAGCCGACGCAGCAGGGTTGATTCACAGATCAGGCCGCCGCGTTCGCTGGGGAAAAGATCCAGGGTGTCGAGAGTTCCCCGGCCGTTGGCGAGCCAGTCCTCGATGATGCCAGCGCTCCAGTCGAAGACGGTCAGGACGCTGCGAGGTTTGTAGGGGGAACCCTTGCGTGACTTGCCGAACCGGACCTTGCAAACACCTGCTTTTCCGAACCTGCGCGCCTGAGGGTTGGTTGCGAAATCGACGGTTTGCAGGTGA
>NZ_JBJKEX010000075.1:0-11723 GCF_045505405.1 Hansschlegelia beijingensis
CGATCTTCGGCGCGCCGGAGGGTCCGGGCGGCACGAAGCGGCCGTCGAGGGCGCGCAACAGGCCTTCGATCTCCGCCGCGCCGCTGGCGTCCACCCGAGGCGCGATCACCGTCGCTATCTCGTGCAGCACCGCCGTGGTTCGAGGCATTGAGCACAAGGGTGCGTCGCTGTTCGCGGCCCCTGGGGAGACCGCTCGTTCGACCAGCGTCAGCGCCAGCTTCTCCAGCCGCTCGACAGTGTCGCCGACGGTTCGCCATGCGTCGGGGCTTGTTCTCGCCAGCGGCTCGGGCCGCGGCCCGTCCCATCTGGCCGAGAAATCCGGTGCGAGCGGGTCGAAGCCGGCGAGCCCCAGATCGGCCGCGAGCGCGCGGATCAGGGAAGCGTCACCCGGAAGCGGGCCGCGCGGAGGGCGCGCGAGGGCGACCAGGAGTTCGGCGCGACGCGGGCCCGCGGGCGAGCGGCCGAAAACGTGCAGACCGTTGCGGACCTGAAGCTCCTTCACCTCGCACAGAAAGGCGTCGAGCTTGGTCAGCGCGTCGTCCGGGTCGTCCGCCACCGAGAAGCCGCAGTCCCGATCGAGCCCGAGATCGGCCGCGCGCGACAGGATCTCCTTGCCCAGCAGTTTCGCCCGGCGCGGGTCCAGGCCTTGCGCCTCGGCGTATTCGTCGACGAGCGTCTCGATCTCCCGCAGCGCGGCCGTTCCCTCGGCGCGGGCGAGAGGCGGGGTGAGATGGTCGACGATGACGGCCGCGGCGCGCCGCTTGGCCGCCGCGCCCTCGCCGGGATCGTTGACGATGAACGGATAGACGTGGGGCAGGGGGCCGAGCGCGATCTCCGGAAAGCACTCCTCCGACAGCGCCAGAGCCTTTCCCGGCAGCCATTCCAGGTTGCCGTGCTTGCCGACATGCGCGACCGCCTGCGCGCCGAATGCTTCGCGGAGCCAGCAGTAGAAGGCCAGGTGGCCATGCGGCGGGGGGAGATCGGGGTCGTGGTGCGCCGCCTTCGGGTCGACGTGGAAGCCCCGTGAGGGCTGCACGCCCAACACGAGGTTGCCGTAGCGGCGCAGCGCGAGACGGAAACCGCCAGAGCGTCGGTCAAAGCCCGGATCATTTTCCGGCGCGCCCCAGCGACCGAGGATCTTCTCGCGCGCCACGGCCGGAATCCCTGACAGGAAACGCTGGTAGCTGGCGAGCGACAGCGTCGCGCCGCCGTCGCCCTCCGCCGCCGCGCTCCACGCGAGCGCCTCCGTCATGTCTCGGATCACCTGGGAACCGGAGGTCGGCGCGCCGCCAGCCACATAACCAGCCTTCCGCAGCGTCTCCAGAATCACGGCCGTGCTTTGCGGCGTGTCGAGGCCGACGCCGTTGGCGAGCCGGGCGGCGCCGGTCGGATAATTGGCCAGCACGAGCGCGATCCTTCGATCCGCAGGGGCAGCGCCGCGCAAGCGCGCCCAGTTGGCGGCGAGATCCGCCACGAACCCCACGCGGTCCTGCGCCGGTTCGAACGCGACCACTTCGGTCTCCGTGGCCTTGTCGATCCGGCCCGCCGACTTGAAAGCCACGGCGCGCGTCATGAGCCGGCCGTCGATCTCCGGCAATGACACCGACATGGCGAGATCGCGCGCGCCGAGCCCTCGTGAGGAGGCGTCCCACGTGGCGCGGTCCATGCCGGCGAAAACCACCTGCAGCACCGGCGCGTCGGCCGAATCCAGCGGCGTGGCGGCCCAAGCCGCTCCCGGCTTCGAAACCGCGAACGCCGTCGCGTTGAGCACCACGTCAGGCTTGGTCGCCGCAAGGATATCCCGCACGAAGCCTGCGGCGGAGGCGTCCTTGAGAGACGAGACATAGATCGGCAGCGGCCCGAGCCCGCGCTCCATGAGGGCGGCGACGAGCGCATTCACCGGCGCGACGTCGCCAGCCTGGAACTGCGCCCGGTAGAACACGATCGGCGCCACCGGAGCGTCGTCCGGCCAGCGCGCCTGGATCGCGGCAAGTTCCGGCCGAGCCATCTCGGGCCAGAACAGCCCGGCGGCCGGAATGGCTGACGGCTCCTCCTCGACCTCCCGCCCGTCCAGTAGCGCAGCGCAGCCTCGCAACGTGAGCGCCAGATTGTCCGGCCCGCCCTCCACGAGCGCCCGCCACAGCCGCTCGACCTGGGGCGCAGGCAGGGTGGAGCGTGCGATCAGGTCGGGATCGGCGTTGCCGCAGCCGGGCATCACGGCGAGCTTCACCCCGTGCCGCCGCGCGACGCGGATGCTCTCATCGAGGCCATACGGCCAGTAGGGGGCGCCTCCGAGCAGCCGGAGCACCAGCAGCTTCGAACGCGCGACGGTGTTCTCGAGGAACAGGTCGACCGACATGTTGTGGCGGAGCTTCTGAAGGCTGGCGAGCCTCACGCTAGGGGCGTCGGGCCCGAGCGCCTGATGCGCCGTGGCGAGGCCGGCGATCTCGGTGTCGGCCGCAGACACGATCACGATGTCGGCCGGCGACAGGCCGAGATCGACCGCCTCCGCGCCGTCGCCGATCGGCTGTCCCTGGGCCTTCAGGAGATGCATGCGCTTCCAGCCAGTTCGACATCATGTCCCGGTCCGAGCCGGGACCCCGAACCCCAATGCGCCCGACACGAGCGCCTGCACTTCATTCCATCGGCCGCTTCGTCTCGTCCGGGCGCCGATAGAGTTCTCCGGTCAGCCCGCGAGCGCGGCCACGATCGCCCGCTGATCGATTCCCTTTTCACCGATGACGACCAGCCGGCCCCGCCGGGCTTCGCCCTCGCGCCAGGGGCGGTCGAAATATGCGTCGACCCGGGAGCCCACGGCTTGAACCACGAGGCGCGCCGCCTTGCCGGCGACCGGCACGAAGCCCTTCAGTCGCAGCACGTCATGCGCGTCGAGCACCTTGCGCACGCGCGCCTCCATCTCGGCGGCGTCGACGGCTTCGGGCGTTTCGGCGACGAAGCTCTCGAAATCGTCGTGGTCGTGCTGCGTCTCGCCCTCCATCTCGTGCGTCGTCGGGCGCTCGTCGATCCTGTCCTCGACATTGCCCGTCAGCCCGAGCAGCACCTCGGCGGGGAGCACGCCATTCGAGGCCGCGACCACACGGACGCCGGCGCTCGCATGAGCGAGCACTTCCGCCTTCACCGCCTCGACGTCTTCTTCCGACATGAGGTCCGCCTTGTGCAGCACCAGCAGGTCGGCCGAGCGCACCTGATCCTCGAACAGCTCCTCGATCGGATCTTCATGGTCGAGGGTCTCGTCGGCCGCGCGCTGCGCCGCGACCGCTTCCTCGTCATGCGCGAAGCGGCCGGCGCGCACCGCCGGGCCGTCCACCATGGTCACGACGCCGTCCACCGTCACGCGCGTGGCGATCTCCGGCCAGCGGAACGCCCGCACGAGCGGCTGCGGCAGGGCGAGGCCGGAGGTCTCGATCACGATGTGATCCGGCTGGACCCCGCGGGACAGAATCTTCTCCATCGCGGGAATGAAGTCGTCGGCAACCGTGCAGCAGATGCAGCCATTGGCGAGCTCGACGATGTCCTCCTCGGCGCAGGCCTCGCTGGCGCAGGCCCTCAGCACCTCGCCATCGATGCCTACGTCGCCGAACTCGTTGACGATCAGCGCGATGCGGCGCCCGCCGGCGTTGGCGAGCAGATGGCGGATCAGCGTGGTCTTGCCGGCTCCGAGGAAGCCGGTGACGACGGTCGCTGGGATCTTTGCGGAGGCGGTCATTGCGGCTCCTTCGGGAGCTTGAGGTCTAGAGGCAGGCCGGCGGCGACCAGGGTCACGCGGTCCGCGAGGGCGGCGACACGCTGGTTCAGCCGCCCCTGATGGTCCCGAAACGCACGGGCGAGGGCGTTGTCGGGCACGATCCCGAAGCCGACCTCATTGGAGACGAGAACCACGGGTCCCCGCGCGGCGCGCAGGGCCTCCAGCAGTTCCTCGGCCTCACCGGCCGGCTCGGCGCCGGCGAGCAACAAATTGCTGAGCCAAAGGGTCAGGCAATCGACGAGGATCGCCTGCTCCGGCGTCGACTCGGTCCTGAGAACCGCGGCGAGCCCAAATTGAGCTTCCACCGTCCGCCACCCGGCCCGCCGGGCTTTGTGCTCAGCGATCCGGACGCCCATCTCCTCGTCATAAGCAGCGGCGGTCGCGACATAGAGGCGGTCGAGGCCAGCCGCCTCGACCAGCTCTTCAGCGAAGCGGCTCTTGCCTGAGCGGGCGCCGCCGAGGATAAGCGTGACCCCGCGCAGGGCGGGCGCGGTCATCCGCCCCTCAGGCGTCCGAGAAGCGTGGCCGCAAAGCGCCCGCGAGCGCTCCGAGGGTCGCCCAGAACAGGAACCCCGTGACGGTCACGGCGACCACGAAACCATGCGCAAGGTCATGCGGGATCGCAGGAGGCTCCGTGGGCTGCGGCGCGCCGACGACGTGCGGCGCGGCGATGAGCGCGACAGCGGCCAAAGCCGCAAGAGGCGAGCGACCATAGGCGATCAGCGCGAGACCGATTGCTGTCGCCGCAGCCGTCGCCACCCACCAGATCTGGCGATCGAGAACCGGCGCGCCCTCCACGCCGGGAGCCTGAGGCGGCAAGCCGACGCTCGGCGCGAGGGTGAAGACCGCGAAACCCGCGAGGCCCCAGAGGAGCCCCTCGCGCCACGACTTCAGTCCGCCCTTGAGTTCGCTCGCGGACAGAAGCAGCAGCGCGAAGCCGACGCCGCTGAGGATATTGGCGACGAGCGTCCAGCCGAAACGCTCGGCGCCATCGGCCGGCTCCCACGCGCCTTCCTCATGATGGTGGTTTCCCGCGGCGTGCTCGTGCGGCTGCGCTTCCGCCGCCGCCTCGCGCTGCTGCTCGACCACCTCGGCCTTCACGATGAGCGGCTGCGTGCCGAACTGCTGGATTGCAGTCAGCACCAGGCCCGCGGCGAGCCCGACAATGGCCGCCACGAAAACGATGTTCCGGAAGATGTGCACGTGACTTCCCTCAGTGGCAGGGGAAGCCGATGGCGTGGCGCTGATCGTGGGCGGCGTTGTGAACGGCCGAGATCGAGACGAAGCCCGTTCCGGCGATCAGCATGACGCCGAGCAGCATGGCCGACACGATGGGAAGCGCGCGGGCTTGGACGAGACCTGCTGCGGAGGACCGGGGCAGGGAAGTGGCGTTCGACATAGAGCCTCTCTTGCCCTCCCACCGAGGGCGCTGGCGTTCTTCGTCTCCGGCAGGTCTCCTGGCTCGCCGGTCGCTGCGGTGCGCCGGCCTTCCCGGACCGTCGGTCCAGTGGCCTCGATTTGGCGCGCCGCTCGCCGCTCACAGTTGCGGGGGCAGCTCCGGACTCGAGGCTTGCGCCTCCCACCGGATTCCCTTTCAGTCCCTTGCGGGAACCGAGATGAACGCCTCACGGTAACAGACCGGACGCCGCGTCACAATCGGCCTGACGGTTCAGCGGAACGCAGCGGCGAGGAGCTCCAGAGGCGATACCGAAGCGCCGACGCCGAGCGCCACGGTCTCCCACACGAAGACAGCGAGTCCTATCGCTGCCACCGGGACGGCCACGCGGCGGATCACTTCGCCGGTCTTCGTCGCAGCCGGCGTACGCGCCAGACTGAAGAGGACCGTCACCGTCGCGGCGACGACGATCGTCACCACCACCCAATACTGGATGTTGGCGTCGCCGCGCAGGCTGCGGGCATGACCAAGTCCGACCACGGACAGTTCGATGAGCGTGATGAAGGCGAGGAGGCCGCCGAGAAAGGCGGCGCGTCCGATGGGGCGATCGGCGGACATGACGCTCAGCCGATCTCGCGGAGCACGTCGGCCAGCGTGCCGAACATCTCGTCGATCTGCGCCTCGGACACGATGAGCGGCGGCGACAATGCGATGATGTCGCCGGTCGTGCGGATCATGAGCCCCTTCTCGAACGCCTTCAGGAAGGCCGAGAAGGCGCGCCGGCTCGGCTCCCCTTCAATCGGCTCAAGCTCGATGGCCGCCACGAGGCCGATGGCGCGGATGTCGATGACGTGCGGAAGGTCCTGCAGCGCGAAAGCAGCATCCTCGAGCTGCTTCTCCATGCGCGCCGCGCGGGTGAGGAGCCCTTCCTCCTGATAGGTGTCGAGCGTCGCCAGCCCCGCGGCGCAGGCGAGCGGATGCCCCGAATAGGTGTAGCCGTGAAACAGCTCGATCATGTGCTCCGGCCCGGACATGAAGGCCTGGTAGATCGCCTCCGAGGCGAAGACAGCCCCCATGGGCACGACGCCGTTCGTGACGCCCTTGGCGGTGGTCATGATGTCGGGCGTCACGCCGAAGCGGTCCGAAGCGAAGGGTGAGCCGAGGCGGCCGAAGCCCGTGATGACCTCGTCGAAGATCAGCAGGATCCCGTGCCGGTCGCAGATGGCTCGCAGCCGCTCGAGATAGCCCCGCGGCGGCAGCAGGACGCCGGTCGAACCTGCCACGGGCTCCACGATCACCGCAGCGATCGTTTCCGCCCCATGGAGCGCCACCAGCCGCTCGAGGTCGTCCGCGAGTTCCGCGCCATGCTCCGGCAGGCCGCGGGAAAACGCGTTGCGCCCCGGATCATGCGTGTGGCGCAGGTGGTCGACGCCGGGGAGGCCGAGGCCGAAGGTCTTTCGATTGGCCACCATCCCGCCGACGGACATCCCGCCGAATCCCACGCCGTGATAGCCGCGCTCGCGACCGATCAGCCGCACTCTCTGGCCCTCGCCCCGCGCCCGGTGGTACGCGAGCGCGATCTTCAGGGCCGTATCCACGGCCTCGGAGCCCGAGTTCGCGAAGAAGACATGGTCGAGGCCTGTCGGGGCCAGCGCCGCCAGGCGGCTCGCGAACTCGAACGCCTTCGGGTGACCCATCTGGAACGCAGGCGCGTAATCGAGTTCCGCGACCTGCCTCTGGATCGCTTCGACGATCTTCGGCCGTCCATGGCCGGCGTTCACGCACCAGAGCCCCGCGGTGCCGTCGAGGATCTTCCGGCCGTCGGCGGCCACGTAATGCATGTCCTTGGCGGACACGAGCATCCGCGGGGCGTCCTTGAACTGCCGGTTCGCGGTGAACGGCATCCAGAAAGCGTCGAGGTTGTTGGTCGCGGCGGGGCGGAAAGCGGCGACATTGCTGGTGGGCATCAGGCGAACTCGGTCGGCTTGGAAGGTGAGGCGAGCGTGCTCACGCGGCTCCGGCGAGGTCAAGCGGCCCACGATTCGCAGGAACGGGCGAAGAAATCGACGATTTGATAGACCGCCCCATGAATTCCGCCCGGCTCCGACCCCGCTAAACGCCGGGCGGGCGCGAGACTCGTGGCATTCCAGTCACAGGGTTAAGCAAAGCCCTTCCACAGGTCGGCCACAATCGCGTTCGCGCTTGCGCACATCGGCGCCACGCATATGGTCAGTTTGCGGCGCCGGTTCGGTCGTCGCGGGGTGATCGTCGGGGGTCGGCGGTCTTCTGATGTCAACGTTCGGCCCGAGGGCCGACGCCTGAAGCTGTCGATCTCGGGGGTTGGAGGACAACAATGAAATTGGTCAAGAGCCTGGCGCTGGGCTCCGCTGCTGCCTTCGTGGCGCTCTCGGGGGCGCAGGCCGCCGATCTTCCGGGCGCTGAGCCCGTCGAGTACGTGAAGGTCTGCGACGCCTACGGCGCGGGCTTCTTCTACATCCCGGGCAGCGAGACCTGTCTCCAGATTGGCGGCTTCGCCCGCTTGGACTTCTCGGCAGGTGAGGTCAGCAGGACCTTCGCCGGGACCAAGCCGAACAACAACACCGGCTTCCGCGCCCGCGCCCGCCTCTGGTTCGACGCCCGCACCGACACCGAGTACGGCACGCTGCGCACCTACATCCGCGCCCAGTTCCAGCGTCAGTCCGGCGGCAACAACGCCGTGGCGCAGAGCGACATCAACGGCGACGACGCACTGTTCGACAAGGCTTTCGTGCAGTTCGCGGGTCTGACCGCCGGTCTCTCGGACTCCTTCTGGGACTTCAAGCCCTACGCGACCTTCGCCAACCCCTACGTCTCCGATCGCACCCTCGCCCTGATCGGCTACACGGTTGAGTTCGGCAGCGGCTTCTCGGCCAGCATCGCGATCGAAGACGGCACCGCTCGTCGCGCCATCGCGACCACCCCGGGCCAGCCGGGCTTCGTGACCCCGAACTACAACGAGCAGAAGTACCCCGACATCGTCGGCAACCTCCGCGTCCAGCAGGGCTGGGGCGAGGCGCAGCTGTCCGGCTTCGCGCACAACATCACGACCGAGCAGACCGGCGGCGTCCCCGCTGTGCTGACCAACCGCGACACCGCCTGGGGCTACGGCGGCATGGTCGGCGTCAAGATCAACCTGCCGGCTCTCGCCAAGGGCGACTACATCTGGGGTTCCGCGGGCTACTCCTCGGGCTCGCTGTCCTATCTCGGCTTCGGCACCTCGGGCGACGAAGTGCAGGGCATCGCCAACACCCAGAACATCGAGCGCGCCAACCGTCTCGTCGACTTCGAGGTCGGTGCCGGCGGCAAGATCCGCAAGACCGAGGCCTATGCCTTCAACCTCGGCCTGCTGCACTACTGGGATCCGAAGTGGCGCTCGTCCGTCCAGGGCAGCTACATCGACGTCAACGTGAAGAGCGCTGGCAACGATTGGGCCGCCTACGCCCTCACGGGCAACCTGATCTGGAGCCCGGTGAAGAAGCTCGATATCGGCGCGGAAGTGAACTACGTGAAGGTCACCAAGCGTTCGGCGACCTACAACCTCCGCGACACGGACGAAGTCATCGGCCGCTTCCGCGTCCAGCGCGACTTCTGATCCAACTGTCAGACCAATACTCGAACGGCCCCGCTTCGGCGGGGCCGTTTTCGTTTGGAACAGGGATAGTCTGTTTAGAGTCAGTATAAATACAAAGAACGTCCCGATGTTGCATATTCGCGACTGGACGATCTCAAAGCGCATCAGGACTGTCCTTTCGGTCGCCACGTCGTTGTTTCGTGGCTGACCGCCGTCTAGCGTGCCATCTAGCGGTTCCTGGCGGGGTCGTAGCGAAGTCTCCCGTTTTCACCGGGGGCGTCGCGCAGCGGTGGACATAGACTTATGACTTCGGCGAGCTCCTCACCCCGCGCCAGGCTGGCGCTCGGCCTATCCGCATCGATCCTCTGCTACGGCGCGCTCTCTGCGCCGTCCGCGCTCGCGGACGAAGACGCTCCGCCGCAGCTGACCGGCGACATTCTCGAGCGCGAGAAGCTGACCGGCGATTGGGGGGGCGCGCGGAGCCGGCTGCGCGACGCCGGCGTCGAGATCGACATCGATCTGACCGCGGATTCTTCCTACAACCTTGGCGGCGGCCTCAAGAAGGGCAAGGGCTTCACGGGCCTGCTCCAGCTTGGCCTGACGCTCGATCTCGAGAAGCTGGTCGGATGGACCGGCGGCGAGTTCTACGCCGGCGCCTATTTCATCCGCGGACATGGCATCACGGCCCACGAGACCGGCAACCTGCTGGGCATCTCCAACATCGAGTACCCGCACGCGAACCTGCTGGGCGAGGTTTACCTCAAGCAGACGCTGCTGGACGACAAGCTCGTCTTAAAGATCGGCCAGCTCGCTGCGGACAGCGACTTCATCACCAGCGACACCGCATCGCTGTTCGTGAACTCGACCTTCGGCTGGCCGGGGTTGAACGGAGTCGACCTCTACAGCGGCGGGCCGGCCTATCCGGTGCCGACGCCCGGCGTCTACGCGTCCTACGCCTTCACGGATGCGTTCAGCGTTCAGGCCGGCCTCTTCAACGGCGATCCGGCCGGCCGCGACAACGTCAACAAGCACAATCTCGATTTCCCCGTGAACGACGGCGCGTTCGCGATCGGCGAGGCGATCTACAAGACGGAGCTCTCCGGGCTGCCCGGAACCTACAAGGTCGGCGCCTGGTACAACTCGCTGCACTTCGACGATCTGCGACGGGTGAACGGGGCGGGCGATCCGATCCGGCACAAGGGCGACTACGCGGTTTACGGCGTGATCGACCAGACCCTCTGGCAGTCCGGCGGCGAGGATGCGGATCTCAAGAACCCGACGCCGTCCGGGCCGGCCCAGAGCCTTTCGGTCTTCGCCCGGGCGGTCGTGGCGCCGCAGAGCGACCGCAACCTGATCGACTACTATTTCGACGGCGGGTTCAACGCGAAGGGCTTCACGCCCGGACGTCCGGACGACGTCTTCGGCGTGGCGGTCGGCTACGCTCACATCAGCAAGGACGCGCAGCGCGCTGACCGGGCTGCCGGCGGCCCGGTGCGCTCCTCGGAAATCGCCATCGAGGCTTCGTACCAGGCGAAGGTCACCGGCTGGCTGAACCTCCAGCCGTACTTCCAGTACATCGTCCGCCCCGGCGGCGGCGACCCGGACCCGAACCGGCCGAACCGTCGCCTGAAGGACGCCAAGGTGATCGGCTTCCGGACCCAGGTGGCCTTCTAGAACGAAAAACGCCCGGCTACCGGCCGGGCGTTTTTCTTGGCGGGGGAACCGGATCCGCTCAGCGGCCGGCCGTCCTGTCTCCCGAGCGCTGGCCCATGTCGCGGTCGATCATCAGCGCCGTGCGGCCGTTCAGCCGGGTGCGGTAGATTTGGGTGTTCTCCATCACCCGCTGCACATAGTTGCGCGTCTCGGCGAAGGGGATCCGCTCGACCCAGTCCACCGGGTCGGTGTCGGGCCGCCGGGGGTCGCCATAACGCTGGATCCACTGGGTGACCCGGCTGGACCCGGCGTTGTAGGCGGCGAACACCATCGGGTAGCTGTCGTTGTAGGCGCGGGCGAGTTCGCCCAGATGAGCCGCGCCGAGCTGCGCGTTGAACGCCGCGTCAGAGGTCAGCCGCTTCGCGTCGAACGAGACCCCCGCGTTGCGCGCGGTCTTGGCCGCGGTCGTGGGCAGCAACTGCAGCAGCCCGCGCGCATTGGCGTGGCTCACGGCCTTGGGATTGAAGGCGCTCTCCTGGCGAGCGATCGCGTGCACCACCGGCGTCTCGATCGAGCCGGGGACCGGCTGGAAGCGAGGAATGCCCCCGGTCGGATAGGCGAGAGCGTCGACCGCAAAGCCGTTGTTCAGGCCGGCCTTGCCGACGACAAGCGTCGCGCGAGGATCCTTGTAGCGCTGCGTGAGGGCGCCGAGCAGCACGACCTCGCCCGGACTCTTGAGGTCCCCGGCGAGCGCTCCGACCAGCGGCAGCGCCAGTTCCTTCTGATCGGCGCGGTACAGCAGGTCGATCGCACGAACCGACAGCCTTGCGCCGAAAGTGGCGCGGTCGGTCGCCGTGGGGTTCGGCAGAGACCGGATCGGCAGCTCCTGCAGCCCGATCCGGGCCCGCGCCACCTGGCCGTAGTAGCTCGTCACATGGCGCGCGGCCTTCTCATAGGCGACACGCGCGGAGCGCAGATCGCCGAGCGCCTCGAGCGAGCGCCCTTGCCAGTACAGGGCCCGCGAGGTGGTGCCGGGAATCGTGGCCTCGCTCAGGACGGTCGAGAAATGGCGGTGCGCAGTCTTGCCGTCTCCCATCGCGCGGAGCGCGATGAACCCGGCAAGCATGTGCGACTCGACCTTGTCGGTATCGGACGCCGGCTCGTCGCGAACGAGAACCGCGTAGGCCCCTCGAGCGTCGCCGGCGTCGAGCAGATCGCGCGCCACGACGCGGCGCTCGACCGACCATGCGTCGGGATCGATCAGCGCGGCGCCGCCGCGGGGAGCCTTGGCGAGCGCC
>NZ_JBJKEX010000734.1:0-532 GCF_045505405.1 Hansschlegelia beijingensis
CGGAACCACCGGCGTCCGCGCCGGCAGGCGGGCGTGCAGCAGCGTTCCTGAGCGGTCGCGCAGCGTGCGCTCCTCGGCGCGGCCGAGATGGCCGCCCTCGAACAGGTCCCCGAAGCTGCGCGCGCCGAGCGCGTTCCAGTCGAGCCCGAGCAGCTTCAGCGCGTGCCGGTTGGCGGCGACGAGGCGCGCGCCCTCGAACACCGCGACGCCCTCCTGCGGCGTGCCGAGCAGCGCCGGATCGGCGTGCAGGCGGACCACGTCGCAGCCCTCGAAGCCCTCGGCGAACATGCGGTGCTCGATCTGGTCGACGCCGAGCCGGATCAGCGACAGCGCATGGAGGTGCGGGATCGAGGCCGCGCCGGAGAGGTCGAGGGCGCCGAGCAGCGCGCCGCGCGGGTCGAGGATCGGCGCCGCCGCGCAGGTCAGGATGCGGTGCGACTCGAAATAGTGCTCCGCGCCGCGCACCTCCGTCGGCCGCCGTTCGACCAGGGCTGCGCCGATCGCGTTGGTGCCGGCGGCCGCCTCCGCCCAC
>NZ_JBJKEX010000735.1:0-531 GCF_045505405.1 Hansschlegelia beijingensis
CCCGCGCCGCGAGCTCGGCGCGCTGCGCCGGCCGCAGGTCTGGCTGACGCTCGGCGTGGCCGCGATCGGCTTCGGCGGCATGTTCGCGGTCTACAGCTATGTGACGCCGACGCTGACCGACGTCACCGGCCTCAGCCTCTCGATGGTGCCGCCGATGCTCGCGCTGCTCGGGCTCGGCATGATCGTCGGCAACGTCGCGGGCGGCTGGCTTTCGGACCGCGCGCTCAAGGCCACGCTGGTCGGCGCGCTGGTGTGGAACGGCGCGGTGCTGGCCGCCTTCGTGTTCACATCGGCCGCGAGCTGGAGCGCGGCGATCAACCTGTTCCTGATCGGCGGCTGCATCGCGATGGGTCCTGCGCTTCAGACCCGGCTGATGGACGTCGCGGGCGACGCCCAGACGCTCGCGGCGGCGCTCAACCACTCCGCCTTCAACCTCGCCAACGCGCTCGGCGCGTGGCTTGGCGGCGCCGCGATCGCGATGGGCTTCGGCTGGACGTCCCCCGGCGCGGTCGGAGCGCTGCTCGCGGTAGC
>NZ_JBJKEX010000736.1:0-529 GCF_045505405.1 Hansschlegelia beijingensis
GAGACTTTAAGCACACCCGGGCAGGGAATAAGTAACATGGCCGCTGCACTCCCTTGATTCCACGGGGTTGATTCGCTCCGGCGGAAACTCGGGGCGCGTAATATTTCTCAATGTTCGTTCGCCGTGATATGTGCGGTGGCCCTAGCGTAGTCGGGTGAGCACTCAGACAAGCACCCCCTCTCCCGCAGGAAAGACCGGCTTCCAGCTGCCCAAATGGGCTGGCTCGTTCGGCTTCCAGATCATCGCCGCCCTCATCGTGGGGCTCGGCCTCGGCCTGCTGGCCAAGTACACCGGCAGCACCAAAGCCAGCCCCAACGCCCTTGGCGCCACGCTGCAGACCATCGGCTCCAGCTACGTGTCCCTGCTGCAGACCGCCGTCGTACCCCTGATCTTCACCGCAGTGGTCAGCTCCATCTCGAACCTGCGCCAAGTGTCCAACGCCGCCAAGCTCGCCTGGAACACCCTGCTGTGGTTCGCCATCACGTCCCTGATCGCCGTGCTGATCGGCATCGGCCTGGGTGTCCTGCTG
>NZ_JBJKEX010000737.1:0-526 GCF_045505405.1 Hansschlegelia beijingensis
GGTCGCCTTCGGCAAAACCGCGAAGGCCACGCTCGTCGTCAACGGCGCGGCGCCGCATAGTCGGGGCTCGGCTCCGAGCAGACGACCGGCTGGTAGCCGGGCCTCGCGCGCTCCGTCACGAGCCGCAGCGCGCCGGTGGTGGCCAGGGCCTTCGTGGTTCCGAAATCCGCATGCGCCACGCGCTGGTTCGCCGAACTGCACGCGGCGAGCGCCGCCGCGGCCGCGATGGTCAGCGCCGCTCTCCAGATGGGCATGATTCCCCCGCCCCGTTGATCGTTCGCGCCCCTCCGGCGCCCCCCCGGTCAGGCAGTGTTACGCCCCGCCTTTACACAACTTAAAGTTTTACACGGCGCTGGTAGCTGCAATTACAATCTTTGGTTGATACCCGGGGCGGCGTTTCGGTGGGGGAACGGGCAAGCGGCGCGAATCTCGGCGCGCGCCACGCGCCTGCCCGGGAGAACTGAGGACCATCGCGAGCCGCGCGTCCGTACGAAATCTCGGCGACGGCCCGATTGCCCCGCCCTGC
>NZ_JBJKEX010000076.1:0-11674 GCF_045505405.1 Hansschlegelia beijingensis
GCGGCCACGTCTTCATCATCGATGTCGCAGAAAGAAGGCCGCGATCGCGCCCGCGCTCGGCTGACGCCGCAGCGTCGTCCAAGGCCAATCCGCGGGTGGCCTCGGCCTTCGCCGGCTACCGCTGACGCTCTCTGCATCGCGCCGCCGCAGGCGCGATCGCGGCCTTCTTTCTGCGACATCGATGATGAAGACGTGGCCGCGCGCCCGGGGGGCGCTGTCGGCGTAGGCTGCGCGCGAACGCGAGCCTCTCCGGCTACGGAACCTCAGTGGAGCGCGCCGGACGGGGGCGCGCTCCCCGTCAGGGGGAAGGGGAGCTGGCTGCGGTCGACCGGCTCAGGCGAGCCGGCCGTGGCAGTGCTTGTACTTCTTGCCCGAGCCGCAGGGGCAGGCGGCGTTGCGCGGCGTCCGGTCCCAGGTGGTCGGATCGTTCGGGTCGACGTCCTGCGGCAGCCAGCCGGTGGCCGTAGCCGCCGCGGTCGCGGGCGGCGCTTCGGCGAGGGCGAACTCGTTGTCCCCGGTGAGCGGGTCGACGTGGATCGCCTGCATGTCCGACATCCCCTCGTCGGCGAGCGGCGGAGGAGTCTGGACGAGCTCGATGCGCATCAGCTGGCCCGTCACGGCTTCCCGCAGCCGCGCCAGCATGGCCTGGAACAGCTCGAAGGCCTCGGACTTGTATTCGTTCAGCGGATCGCGCTGCGCATAGCCGCGCAGGCCGATCACCTGCCGCAGGTGATCGAGCGTCGCGAGATGCTCTCGCCACAGATGATCGAGCGTCTGCAGCAGGACCGCCTTCTCGATCTGCGTGGCGACGTCCGGCCCGAAACGCGCGGTGCGTTCGGCGGCCGCCTCGTCGGCGGCCTTGATCAGGCGGGCCCGGATCTCCTCGTCCGCGATGCCTTCCTCGGCCGCCCAGGCGACGACCGGAAGGTCGAGGTTCAGGATCTCCCGGACCTCCTGCTCGAGACCTTCGGAATCCCACTGCTCCGGATAGGCGTTCTCCGGGATGTGGCGCGCCACGATGTCCTCGATGACGTCGTGCCGCATCTCCGTGATCGAGGCCGCGATCGAGTCGGCCCGCAGGAACTCCAGCCGCTGCTCGAACACCGCCTTGCGCTGGTCGTTCATGACGTTGTCGTACTTGAGCAGGTTCTTGCGGATGTCGAAGTTGCGCGCCTCGACCTTCTTCTGAGCCTTCTCGAGCGCCTTGTTCACCCAGGGATGGACGATCGCCTCGCCCTCCTGGATGCCCAGCTTCTGCAGCATGCCGTCGATGCGCGCCGAGCCGAAGATGCGCATGAGGTCGTCCTGCAGAGACAGGAAGAAGTGCGACCGGCCCGGATCGCCCTGACGGCCGGACCGGCCTCGCAGCTGGTTGTCGATGCGGCGGCTTTCGTGCCGCTCGGTGCCGACCACGAACAGGCCGCCGGCCTTGAGGGCGATGTCCTTCTTGGCCGCGATGTCGGCCTTGATCTCCGCGATCCGGCGCTCGCGCTCCTCGGGGTCGTCGACGCCCGAAAGCTCGCGCTCGATGCGCATCTCGAGGTTGCCGCCGAGCTGGATGTCGGTGCCGCGTCCCGCCATGTTGGTCGCGATCGTGACCGCCCCGGGCACGCCGGCGTCGGCGACGATGTGCGCCTCCTGCTCGTGGTACCGGGCGTTCAGGACCTGATGGGGAATCTTCGCTTTGGTGAGCGCCTCGGAGAGCTGCTCGGACTTCTCGATGGAGGTGGTGCCGACCAGGATCGGCTGCTGACGCTCGCGGCAGTCGCGGATCAGCTCGATGATCGCCTTCTCCTTCTCGCCGGCCGTGCGATAGACCTCGTCATGGTCGTCGATGCGGGAGACGGGCAGGTTGGTCGGTATCTCGACCACTTCGAGCCCGTAGATGTCGAGCAGTTCCTCGGCCTCGGTCAGCGCCGTGCCGGTCATCCCCGACAGCTTGTAGTACATGCGGAAGTAGTTCTGGAACGTGATCGAAGCCAGCGTCTGGTTCTCGGGCTGGATCTTCACGCGCTCCTTGGCTTCGAGCGCCTGGTGGAGCCCCTCGGAGTAGCGCCGGCCCGGCATCATGCGGCCGGTGAACTCGTCGATGATGACCACTTCGTCGCCGCGGACGATGTAGTCCTTGTCCTTCTGGAACAGCTTGTGGGCGCGCAGCGCCTGATTGACGTGGTGGACGACCGTGACGTTCTCGACGTCGTAGAGGTTGTCGCCCTTGAGCTGCCCGGCCTCCTCGAGCAGGCGCTCGATATGCTCGTTGCCCGCTTCGGTCAGGGTCGCGGTGCGCTGCTTCTCGTCGACCTCGTAATCCTCGGGGACAAGCTGCGGAATGAGGGCGTCGACCGCGACATACAGGTCCGAGCGGTCTTCCATCGGGCCGGAGATGATGAGCGGCGTGCGCGCCTCGTCCACCAGGATGGAGTCGACCTCGTCGACGATCGCGTAGGCGTGGCCGCGCTGGACCATGGCGCGGACGTCATACTTCATGTTGTCGCGCAGATAGTCGAAGCCGAGCTCGTTGTTGGTCGCGTAGGTGACGTCGCAGGCATAGGCCTCGCGCCGCTGGTCGTCGTCGAGCCCGTGCACGATGACCCCGACCGAAAGCCCGAGGAAGCCGTGCACGCGGCCCATCCAGCCGCTGTCGCGCTGAGCCAGGTAGTCGTTGACCGTGACGACGTGGACGCCCTTGCCGGCGAGCGCGTTGAGGTAGGTCGGCAGGGTGGCGACCAGCGTCTTGCCTTCGCCGGTCTTCATCTCGGCGATGCGGCCCTCGTGGAGGGTGATGCCGCCCATCAGCTGGACATCGAAATGGCGCTGGCCCAGCACGCGCTTGGCGGCTTCGCGGACCACCGCGAATGCGGGCACCAGAAGATCGTCGAGGGTCTTGCCGTTCGCGAGCTGCTCGCGGAATTCGGACGTCTTCGCGCGCAGCTGCTCGTCCGTCAGAGCCGCCATCTCGGGCTCGAGGGCGTTGATTGCGGCTACGCGCGGCCGCATGGCCTTGATGCGCCGCTCGTTGGATGAGCCGAACAAACGTCGGGCGAGACCGCCGAACATGGGCACCTTCCTCGATGAACGCGGACCTAGGGCGCGAAAGGCGCCGGCTCCGGTCGGGCCCGGAGCCCGCAAGTCACCTCGAAATCCGTTCTTTTTCGAGGCGCTGATCACGCGGCGTAGACCAGCGACCGAGATAAGAGGGGGCCGGAGGGTTGTCAATGCGGGGCCTTTCCGACACATTCCCGCGCCGTCGGGGCGCGAAGACGCCAAAACGGATGGTGTTCATGACATTCTCTGCACTGAGAACCCGGCGCGCGCAGGCGCTCGGAGCGGCGCTTGCCCTCACGCTGGCGGCGGCCACTCCGGCCTTGTGCCAGACGCCTCCCGCGGCGGACGCCAAGGAAGCCCCGAAGCAGGATCCCTCCACCGTGCTCGCCAAGGTCGACGGCGTGGAGATCACGGCCGGCGACGTCGCCGTGGCCAGTGAGGATCTCGAGCAGTCGATGTCGTCGATGACGGAGCCGCAGCGCAGGGACTACGCGCTCAACTACCTCATCGACCTGAAGCTCGCGGCCCGGGCCGCCGAGAAGGAAAAGCTCGGCGACACCGACGAGTTCAAGAAGCGGCTCGCCTACCTCAAGGATCGCGCGCTGATGGAGGAGCTGCTCCAGCGCGAGGCCAAGGCCGCCGTCACCGACGAGCGGCTGCACAAACTATATGATGAGACGGCGAAGAACCTGAAGCCGGAAGAAGAGGTTCACGCCCGCCACATCCTGGTGAAGACCGAGGACGAGGCGAAGAAGGTCGAGGAGCGGCTCTCCAAGGGCGAGGATTTCGCCAAGATCGCCAACGAGGTCTCGATCGATCCGGGCTCGGCGAAGCAGGGCGGCGACCTCGGCTTCTTCGCCCGCGGCCAGATGGTGCCGGCGTTCGAGGAGGCGGCGTTCAAGCTGGAGCCCGGCAAGGTCTCGGCTCCGGTCAAGACCCAGTTCGGCTATCACGTCATCAAGGTGGACGAGAAGCGGACGCGCCCGATCCCTGCCTTCGAGCAGGTTCGGCCGCAGATCGAGAATTATGTGGTCCGCACCGCGCAGCAGGATCTCGTGCTGAAGCTGCGAAACGACGCGAATGTCGAGCGCACGGACGCGGGCAAGCCGCTCGCGCCGTCGGAGCCTGTTCCTGGGGCGCAGCAGCAGGACGCCGCTCCGAAGTAAGAGCGTCGGGGCGCGGCCGACGCGCCTCGTCGCCGGCCTCCTGGCGGGCCGCGTTAAAGTGCGACGCCCGGCTCTCGGGCCTCGCCCTCCTATCCTGCCGTCCCGGTGTCGCGGGCAGATCCCGGCTATAGCCGGGGCCCGAAGCCCGGCCAAGCAATGGGCTTAGCAATGTCCTCGGCCGTGTCGCCGCTCGCGCCTAAATCCCTGCCGACGCTCCCCGGCCTCGCCGGAGTGAAGCTCGCGACTGCGGAAGCCGGCATCCGCTATGCGGGGCGGACGGATGTGCTGCTCGCGAGTTTCGCGCCCGGAACCTCGATCGCCGGCGTCTTCACGCGGTCTCGCTGCCCCTCGGCGCCGGTCGAGTGGTGCCGCGAGCGGATCGGCGGCGGACGGATCCGGGCCCTGGTGGTCAACTCCGGCAACGCCAACGCCTTCACGGGCGCGACCGGGCGAGCGGCGACGAAGCTTACGGCGGAGCTCGCCGCCAAGGCGCTCGGCTGCTCCGAGGACGAGATCTTCCTGGCCTCGACCGGCGTCATCGGCGAACCGCTCGACGCGTCGAAATTCGCAGGCGTGATGGAGGGGCTCGCCGATCGCGGCGCCGAGGACGCATGGGAGGCGGCCGCCCGCGCCATCATGACCACCGACACCTTCCCGAAGCTCGCCACCCGGCGCGCCGAACTCGGCGGACGGACGGTCACGATCAACGGCATCGCGAAGGGCGCCGGCATGATCGCTCCCGACATGGCGACGATGCTCGCCTTCGTGGCGACCGACGCGGCGATCGCGCCCGCCGCGCTACAGGCGGTCCTGGCCGCCGCGACGGAGCGCTCGTTCAACTGCGTCACGGTCGACGGCGACACCTCGACCTCGGACACGCTGCTCGCTTTCGCGACCGGTGCGGCCGGAAACGCGACGATTTCCGACCCGCAGGACCCTGCGCTCGCGGCGTTCGCGGCCGCGTTTGAAGACCTGCTTCTCGAACTCGCCCAGCTGGTGGCCCGGGACGGCGAGGGCGCGCGCAAATTCGTGACTGTCGAGGTGGAGGGCGCAGAGAGCGATCTCTCCGCGCGCAGGATAGCGCTCTCGATCGCGAACTCGCCGCTGGTGAAGACCGCTATCGCGGGCGAGGACGCGAACTGGGGCAGGGTGGTCATGGCGGTCGGAAAGGCCGGCGAGCCGGCCGACCGCGACCTGCTCTCGATCCGCTTCGGCGACCTCCGGGTGGCGCATCTCGGCGCTCGTGATCCCGCCTATGACGAAGCGACGGCGTCCGCCTACATGAAGCGCGAGGAGATCGTGATCGGCGTCGATATCGGTCTCGGTCAGGGCAGGGCGCGCGTCTGGACCTGCGATCTGACCGAAGGCTACATCGCGATCAACGCCGACTACCGCTCGTGAGGAGCCGCTTCAGGTGGGAGCGGCCGTGACCGCCGCGGGCGCCGGGCCGAAGCTCGTGCTTGTGGTCGCCTGCGCGCTCGTCGACGCCGACGGCCGGGTGCTGATCACCCAGCGTCCGGAGGGCAAGGCCCTGGCGGGCCTGTGGGAGTTTCCCGGCGGCAAGCTCGAGCCCGGCGAGCGGCCGGAGCAAGCCCTCATCCGGGAACTGGCGGAAGAGCTCGGAATCGTGGTCGAGGAGCCGTGCCTCGCGCCCCTGACCTTTGCGAGCCACGCCTACGAGGCCTTCCACCTGCTGATGCCGCTCTACGTGTGCCGGCGCTGGACCGGCGTCGTGCAGGGCCTGGAGGGCCAGGCCACCCGCTGGGTCCGTCCCGAGCGGCTGCGTGACTTTCCGATGCCGCCGGCGGACGAACCGCTGATCGCGCACCTCATAGATCTGCTCTGACCGTCGCTCAGGAGGCGGGGTTTTCCTTCACGCCCAGCACGTCCGCAAGCCGCGCGCGGGCGCTGCCGGGGCGCAGAGGCTTCTGTTGCCCCGGGTCCGGCGCCCAGCCGGACAGCCAGACGATCTCGAACGTCGCGCGGACCCGGCCGTCCCCATCGGCGAAACGATCCGCATAGATTTCCAGCGCGCGCGCGAGCGTCGCGCGCCGCAACGGCGTCCGTCGGCGCTCGGCCAGGACGTTCGTGGCGCCCCAAGCGCGCAGGTCGGCGATGAGGCCGAGCGGGTTGTCGTAGCGCGCGACGACGCGATCCACGTCGGTCACCGGCAGCGCGAACCCGGCCCGCTGCAGCAGGCCGCCGAGCGCCCGGACATCGGCGAACGGCAGAACGCGCGGACTTGCGCCGCCCTCCGTTTCCGCCTCGGCCGCTGCGAAGGACTGGCGAAGCTCGGACAGGCTGTCGCGGCCAAGCAGCGCGGCGAGGAACAGGCCATCGGGCCTGAGCGCGCGCCGCGCCTGCGCGAGCAGCCCCGGAAGATCGTCGGCGAGTTGCAGCGCGAGCGACGACACGATCAGGTCGAGGCTCTCGGAACGGAGCGGCAGCGCCTCGTGGTCGCAGACGAAGGAGGCCGCGTATGCGGGTTCAGGCGTAGCCCTGAACGCCGTCCCGTTCGGGTTCCGCCGCCTCAGAAGCCGGATGATCTCGTCTCCGGAACTCGCGAGATCGAGCGCGACCGGAAAAGGCCGAAGAGTGGCGGCGAGGCGATCCTCGGCGTCTTCGGCAATCCGCGCCCGCAGGAAGTCGGGCCCGCCGCCCGCTCCCGCGCGAAGCCGGCGGAGCCGGAGGGCGGGGCGGTCGATCAGGCGGCGTGGTTCGGGCATGCCGGTCACATCATGGCTCGGCGCGCCGCGCGCAACCCGCTGTTCAGGCGCGCGACGCCGCGGCCGCCGGATGCGCCTGGCGCTCCCGCTCCCGCTCCTCGAGCCGGCGTTCCGCTTCACCCATGTAGTCGCGCGCCAGCGGCAGCGCGTCCACGTTCCGGCTCAGCTGGATCTGGAAGACCATGTGCTTGCCGTAGCGGAAGCTGAACTCGCTGACGAGCAGGTAGAACTCCCACATGCGGCAGAACCGCTCGCCGAGCAGGGCCTTCGCCTTGTCGCGGTTTGCGGCGAAGCGGTCGCCCCAGGCGAGCAGAGTCTCGGCGTAGTGCAGCCGCCAGATCTCGATGTCGTCGATCCAGAGCTTCGAGCCCTCGATGGCGGCGGTCGCCTCCGAGAGGGCCGGCGCATAGCCGCCGGGGAAGATGTACTTCTTGATCCAGGCTCCCGTGGAGCCGGGCCCGCCCTTGCGGCCGATAGAGTGCAGCAGGGCGACGCCGTCGTCGGTCAGAAGCTCCCGCACCTTTCCGAAGAAGGCCGGGAAGTTCGCCAGGCCGACATGCTCGAACATGCCGACCGAGACGATGCGGTCGAACTTGCCGGCGACCTCGCGGTAGTCGCGCAACTCGAAGCGCACGCGGCCGGACAGCCCGCGCTCGGCGGCGCGCTGCGTGGCGAGCGCGTGCTGCTCGGTCGACAGGGTCACGCCGAGCACTTCGACGTCGCAGGCCTCGGCGAGGTAAATCGCCATCGATCCCCAGCCCGAGCCGATGTCGAGCACCTTCTGGCCGGGCCTGAGATCGAGCTTGGCGGCGATGTGGCGGAGCTTGTTGACCTGCGCCTGCTCGAGCGTGTCCTCGGGCGAGCGGAAATAGCCGCAGGAGTAGTTCAGCCCCTCATCGAGGAACAGGCGATACATCTCGTTCGAGAGATCGTAATGCGCCTCGACGTTCTTCTTCGAGCGGCCGAGGTCGTTCTTGGGCGCGAAGCGCCGCATGCGCTTGATCCAGCCGCGCAGCGTCCGCTGGATCGGCTGGGCGCGCAGGCTGGTGCGGTTGATCGCATAGAGCGTGAGCAGGTCGCGCAGCGTGCCCTGCTCGATGGTGAGCCGCCCGTCCATATAGGCTTCGCCCGTGTGGAACTCGGGGTTCAGCAACAGCTGCCGGTGCAGCTTGGTGTCATGCAGCTTGACGGTGACGGTCGGCCCCGGCGCGCCGCTGAGGACGTGGCGGCGGCCCTTGCCGTCGACGATGGTGAGCGACCCGGTGCGGATGAAATCGCCGAGGATCGTGTTCAGAACAGGCATTGACGGCTCCGGAGCGGCGTGCGGACATCTGCTTTAGTGCAGCGCGAGCCGAGTTGCGATGCCCTTTGAAGCGCCCGTCACCCTGCCAGGGTCTTCCGCGTTTCGGGCGCTCTCGTTCGCGGGCGCGGGCGCCGCGCGCGCCGCGAGCGCGGCGCTCAACTTCGCGATCCCGCCGCAATGCCTCGCCTGCTCCAGGCCTGTCACCAGTGTGGGCTGCGTTTGCGCCGTTTGCTGGAGCGGGCTCGGCCTGATCGAGCGCCCGTTCTGTGAGCGGCTCGGAACGCCGTTCCCGGCTGACTACGGTCCGGGTCTGCTGTCTCCGGCCGCGATCGCGAACCCACCGGCCTATGACCGCGCTCGCGCGGTGGCGCGCTTCGACGGCGCCGCGCGGGAGCTCGTGCATCGGCTGAAATATGCCGATGGAGCGCATCTGGCCCGGCCGCTCGGCGCGATGATGGCGCGCGCCGGCCATGAGCTTCTCAGCGGAGAGCCGCTTCTTCTGCCCGTGCCGCTGCATCGCTTCCGTCTGTGGAGCCGGCGGTTCAACCAGGCGGCGCTGCTTGCGCGGGCGGTCGCCGGGATCACGGGCGCGGAGCTCCGTTCGGACCTGCTGATCCGGCGCAAGCGCACGGCGCCTCAGGTGGGGCTGAGCGCGAGCCAGCGCGCGCAGAACCTGGCGGGAGCCTTCAGCCTCGCCGACGGAGCCGCGGCTCGTCTCGCCGGTCGGGCGGTGGTGCTGGTCGACGACGTGCTCACCACGGGCGCGACCGTCGACCGGCTCGCGCGCCTCGTCCGCCGCGCCGGCGCGGCTCGCGTCGACGTGCTGGTGTTCGCGCTGGTTGTGAAGGACGGCTGACGTTCTATATCGTCGAGGCTCCGATCCGCTGCCAGAGGCGAACATGCCGTCCGTGACGATCTTCACGCGGTCCACCTGTCCGTATTGCGACATGGCCAAGGACCTGCTCGACCGGAAGGGCGTCTCCTTCGAGGAGATCGACATCGGACGGGAGCCGGCCCGGCGCGCCGAGATGATCTCGCGCGCCGGGGGACGCACGACGGTGCCGCAGATATTCATCGACGGTCGCCATGTCGGGGGCTGCGACGACCTTTATGCGCTCGATCGGTCCGGCGGCCTCGATCCGCTGCTCGCGGCGTGACCGCGACTATGGCGAAGCGCACCTTCATCGCGGCCTGCGTGCAGATGCGGTCCGGCCGAACCGTCTCGAGGAACGTCGAGGAGGCGGTCCGTCTCGTCAGCGACGCCGCCGCGCAGGGCGCGAATTATGTCCAGACGCCCGAAATGACGAACATCCTGGTTCGCTCGCGGGCGGAGCTGTTCGACGCCATTCTGCCGGAGGAGGCCTGCCCCGCGCTCGCCGCCTTCCAGGAGCTCGCGCGGGCGACAGGCGTCTATCTTCATCTCGGCTCGCTCGCGATCCGGCTTGAAGGAGAGCGCGCCGCCAACCGCAGCTTCCTGATCGACCCGGAGGGCGACATCGTCGCCCGCTACGACAAGATCCACATGTTCGACGTCGACCTCCCGGACGGCGAGACCTGGCGGGAATCAGAAACCTATCGGCCCGGCGAGCAGGCCGTCACGGCTCGTCTCCCATGGGGCGCCATCGGGCTGACCATCTGCTACGACGTCCGCTTCCCGACCCTACACCGCGCGCTCGCGGAGGCCGGGGCCGAGGTCCTGGCTTCTCCGGCTGCGTTCACCAAGAAGACCGGCGAGGCGCACTGGCACGTCCTGCTGCGCGCCCGGGCTGTGGAGACGGGCTCCTTCGTGGTGGCGGCCGCGCAAGGCGGCAAGCACGAGGACGGTCGCGAGACCTTCGGCCACAGCATGATCATCGACCCCTGGGGCCGCGTGCTCGCGGAGGCCGGCGACTCCCCGGGCGTGGTGATGGCCGAGATCGACCTTGATAAGGCGCCGGAAATCCGCCGCCGGATCCCCTCGCTTGAAAACGGCCGCCGCTTCAGCGTACTGCCACTCTCGAACGAACCGACCTTCCTGCGCGACGCCGTCGGCGGCTGATTGATCCATGATCCGGTACGACCTCCTCTGTGGCGACGGCCACGCCTTCGACGCGTGGTTTCGCTCCGCGAGCGATTTCGACCAGCAGGCGGAGCGGGGCCTGCTGTCATGCGCGGTGTGCGGGTCCGTCGAGGTCCGAAAGGCGCTCATGGCTCCTGCGTTGACGGCCGGACGTTCGGGCGCAGCCATGGAGGCTCCGCCGCCGGAAGCGGCAAGCTCCGGCGTTCCGCTCGTCACCGGGCGCGACGAGAAGCTCCGCGCGCTGCTGCGTGAGCTCAAGGCGCACGTCCAGAGCACGTCCGAGGACGTCGGCGACCGCTTCCCGGAGGTTGCGCGGCAGATGCACGCAGAGGAGATCGAGCATCGGCCGATCCGAGGCCGCGCGACCGCGCAGGAGGCGAAGGCGCTCCTCGAGGAGGGCGTTCCGGTCTGTCCCCTGCCGACGTTCCCGGAAGACGAGAACTGATCAGGCGCTGCTTGACTTCCGGCGCAGAACCCTTAGCTCAGCCCGCGTTGCGGCGGCCTCGGCCGCGCAGCTCCCACAGCACTTCGGACCTTCAATGTCAGACGACGACAGTAGTCGATTGACCGTGCCGCACGCGGCCGTTCGCGCCCAGCGCGCCTGATCGTCGATCGGGCTCGCCCGCGACCGGCGCTTGCAGCCGGTCGGAAGAGGTGAGCCATGGGCCTTCTCAAGAGCTTCCACGTACGTCCGCGCGCCGAGCGACTCGTCGCGCCCGGCGATATCGCGCGCAGCGAGCATGGCACCGACCTGGTGATGATCGTCCTGCTCGGGCTGATCTTCGCCCCGATCGTGGCGATGCATCTCGCCTTCGCGATGGGCGCCGGCCCCGCCGAGGCCGCTCCCGCCCCGATCGAACAAGCGCGAGCCGTCCGCTAGACGACGTCCGGACGCGCCGCGGCGAGCGTGTAGTTGACCGCGACGTCGTCGCTCGCCGCCCAGAGGTTCCTGAGCGGGTTGAACTTAACGCCCCGCACGTCGGAGACCTCAAGGCCGGCGAGGCGGCACGCTCGGCCGAGCTCCTCGGGCGTGACGAACTTCTCGTAGGCGTGGGTCCCACGCGGCAGCCATCTCAGCACATATTCCGCGCCGATGATCACCAGCGCGTGCGCCGCGAGCGTCCGGTTGATCGTCGAGAACAGCGCGAGGCCGCCCGGACGGGTGAGCGAGGCGATCACCGCCACGAACGCCTCGACCTTCGTCACGTGCTCCACCACCTCGGAGGCGACCACGACGTCGAAGCTCGCGCCCTCGGCGGCGAGCGCCTCCGCGGTGGCCGACCGGTAGTCGATCTGCCCCACGGGGGTCTGGAACACGCTGGTCGCCTGGGCGGCCTTGATCGAGGGCGCGCCGCCGCTGCGGGTGGTCTCCGCC
>NZ_JBJKEX010000738.1:0-523 GCF_045505405.1 Hansschlegelia beijingensis
CGATCTCCGGCGCCGTTCGTCGGCAGCCGCTCGGCGAAGCTCGCGAGCTCCGCCGCCGCGGACCGTCCGACGAGCCGGGACAGGGGGACGCGGAGCTTCGGCTCATGGGCGATTCCGAACAGGCGGCACGCCGCCGGATTGGGCGCGACCCGAAGCCCCCGCCCGCCGACCGCGACCAGCACGGCGTGCTCGACGAGATCGAGCAGCCCGGGATCCGGGAAGGCGCCGCTCACCGCCGGCCGAACAGCTTTTCGAGATCCGCCGTCGTCAGCGTCACGAAGGTCGGGCGGCCATGGTTGCAGGTCGAGGCGGCGGGCTCCGCCTCGATCGCGCGCAGCAGCGCGTTCATCTCGTCGGGCTTCAGCCGGCGGCCCGCCCGCACCGAGCCGTGACAGGCGACCGTCGCCAGGATGTGGTCGAGCCGGCGCGCCATCGGGGTGGCGTCCGCCTCGCCCTCAGCCAGCGCCTCGGCGACGTCGCGCACCAGCCTGATCCCGTCGCACGGGCCGAGCGGCGCCGGGGT
>NZ_JBJKEX010000739.1:0-522 GCF_045505405.1 Hansschlegelia beijingensis
TCCGCTGGGCCGTCAAAGGCGTGTGGCGCAAGCTGTTCCTGACGCTTGCAGCCGAGGCCGGACCGCCGGCGCACGTCATGATCGACAGCTCAGCCGTGAAGGCCCACCGCTCAGCGGCCGGCGGTAAAGGGGGGAGCGCAACCAGGCGGTCGGGCGCTCCCGCGGAGGGCGCACCACCAAGATCCACGCGCTCACGGATCGACAAGGCCGGCCGATCGCCTTCCTGCTGACCGGCGGCCAGGTCGCGGACTGCTCGGCCGGAGCGACGCTGCTGGCCGAACTTCCCGCCGCCCGGATGCTTCACGGCGACAAAGGCTACGACAGCGACGCCATCCGCCGTCAGGCCGAAGCCGCCGGCGTCACGCCCAACATCCCGCCGAAGTCCAACCGCCGCTGGAAGCCCTGCTTCTCGCCGGTTCTCTACCGCGACCGCAACGCCATCGAGCGCATGTTCTGCCGCCTCAAAGACTTCCGACGCGTCGCAACCCGCTACGACCGTAACGCCACCAGCTTCCTCGCCGC
>NZ_JBJKEX010000740.1:0-521 GCF_045505405.1 Hansschlegelia beijingensis
TGATGATATGAAAAGCGTTGGCAAAACAGCCGGTTGCGTTGGCTCCTCTGTCAGTATCTCCTGTAATGCCTTTGGATGGATAAGGGAGCAGGCGACCGCCGCCAAGGCCCGGGTGGCGCTGATCGTCGCCAATCTCGGCGTGAGCCGGGAGGCCACCGAGACCGCGACGGTCTCGCTGCCGGCGCCGGTGACGCTGGCGTTCTCGCCCTATGGCAAGGACGTCGGAGAGCAGGTCGAGAAGGCGCGGGCGCGCGGCCACGAGGTCCTCATCCAGGCCCCGATGGAGCCCTACGGTTATCCGGGCAACGACACCGGTCCGCAGACGCTTCTGACCAGCCTGCCGGCCCCCGCCAACCTTGAGCGCCTGCGATGGGCGCTCGGCCGGGCGAAAGGCTATGTCGGGGTTGCGCCGCTCGGCGGCGGCAAGTTCCTGGAGACCGACGCCGCTCTGACGCCGATGTTCACCGAGCTCGCGCGCCGCGGCGTGATGTTCGCCGCCCCGGCCGGCGGCGAGAGCCGCG
>NZ_JBJKEX010000741.1:0-520 GCF_045505405.1 Hansschlegelia beijingensis
CATCGTCTCGACGGCGGCCGCGCCGGCCGCGAACTCCACGCGGGACCCGTCGCACGCCGTCGCCGCCCCCGCGCGGCGAACGCGCCCGCGCGTCGGCAGCAGCGCGCCAAGGCTTGCCGCCGCCCCCTCCATGAAAGCGGCCAGGTCCATGGCGGCCGCGAGCGTCGACAACATAGGCGCCCCCAATGCCGATCGCGGTTCCGAGCGGCTACAGCCAAGATTGCGCGCCACGGTAGCATGTCGTGACGGCGCCGAGACAGCGACGCCGCCTGGAGCAAACGCAAACGTTATCTTGGGGCCCCGCCGGTTCATCGCCCGGGCGGCCGCGATGCGCTTGCAGACCGCCGCGACGTCCTGCGGCGCATCTTTAGCTCGACTGGGGTCGCCAACTCATTAACGAGGCAGGCGCCCGTCCGCCTCCCGGCGCGCCTGCGCAGAGATCAGCCGCCGCCGCGCTCCTGCGCCAGTTCCTTCGCCGCGTGGTACTCGGCGTTCTCGGAAAGGTCGCCGTGCGAGCGGG
>NZ_JBJKEX010000742.1:0-520 GCF_045505405.1 Hansschlegelia beijingensis
GGCGGCGGCGAGGCGCAGCAGTTCGAGGTCGCCGCGCGGCCGCCCGATCAGCTGGACGCCCATCGGCCGCCCGTCGGGCGCAAAGCCCGCGGGCACGTTCGCCACCGGAAAGCCCGTCATCGAGCCCGGAGCCGCCACCTCGAACCAGCGGTGGTAGCTGTCCATCGCGACGCCCGCGATCTCTCTCGGCCAGTCCTGCTCGACCGGGAACGGAAAGACCTGCGCGCTCGGTAGGGCGAGGGCGTCGAAGCGCGACAGGAGGTCGAGCGCGACCTCGCGCCAGCGCGACCGGACGAGCGCCGCGGTCGCGACGTCGTCCGCCGAGAGCCTGGCGGCCTCCGTGATCTCCCACTGAAGCTCCGGCTTGAGCGCGGCGTAGCGCGCCGGGTCGTGGCGATAGTCGCCATGGCTCACCAGCGCCGCAAGGCCCCGCAGCGCCACGAAGGAGCGCCACAGGGCGGCGAAGTCGAAGGCGGGGAGGGCGGGCTCGATGCGCCATCCGGCCGGCTCCATCGCGCCG
>NZ_JBJKEX010000743.1:0-519 GCF_045505405.1 Hansschlegelia beijingensis
CCTCGTGCTCCAGCACCATCCGCACCGCGCGAGCGCGCACCTCAGGCGAAAACTTGTTCGTCGTCTTGCTCGTCATCGCTCCATCCTACTCAGGAGTTGGAGCCTCCGGGAATCCCGGAGCGGTTCAAGGGGCAGTTGCGCGGCGTTCTGGAATGCGAACGCTGCGGGCGGCTCCACGACTCTGGCCTCGCCCTTGATGGCGACTTTTTGCGCCGTTCGCACTGCGCTCATCGCCTTGGCGTGGCCGGTTCTTTCCGCCAGCGCTGGCGGCTACCGGAAACCATCCCGACGACCGTCGTCGACATCCTTGAGGCGCCTGAAGATGACGGGTGGACCCTCGACGATGCGTCCGCATTGAGCAGCGGCGCGCGCTGGATGCGCGAGCACAGGCTTAGGGCCCGGACCCATTAAGGGGTTTGCAGATCGAGCGAAGCGTGATTCAGAGGCGTCCTCGAGGGAGGACGCCGATGGGATCGGACTGCTTCTGGCTGACGGACGAGCAGTTCGCGCGTCTTGAGC
>NZ_JBJKEX010000744.1:0-514 GCF_045505405.1 Hansschlegelia beijingensis
GGCCGCGGCGAATTCGTTGGCCAGTCCTCCGCGGCCGCGATGAAGGACGCCGCGGTCTGGGCCGCGGAGGACTGGCCAACGAATTCGCCGCGGCCGTGGGGCGCGCTGCCCGGCTCCAGCGGATGATCGGGGGACAGATCGAGGTCGAGCTCGATCGGCCGGAACGGCGTGGTTTCGGGCTCCGGACGGACGGGCGGAAGCGGCTTCTCGGGCGCCTCGGCCTCGAGTTCGGCCATCGCTTCGCCGCCGGCCATCAGGTCGGTGATCTCTTCGCGCGTCCGTTCGCCTTTTTTGAAGTCATCCGCTTTGCTGCCGTGGATGAGGACGGCGAACCGGTCACCGACGGTCATCGCGTGAAGTACGTTGTGGGTGACAAAAATTACGGCGAGTCCCTGAGCTCGGGCCTGCATGATGATACGGAGTACGTGGGTGGCTTCCTTGACGCCAAGGGCCGCGGTGGGCTCGTCGAGGATGAGCACGTTTGCTCCGAAGTAGACGGCGCGGGCGATGGCAA
>NZ_JBJKEX010000077.1:0-11607 GCF_045505405.1 Hansschlegelia beijingensis
AGCGGGAAATCGGCGCCGAGCTCCTCGAGCCTGAGGATCAACGAGCCGATCGCATAGATCCTCGAGGGCTTCGAGGGTTGCGCGCTGAAGGCGACCGCAAGCCGGACAGTGTTCGCGGACGGCGCGCCGGGGTCGCGGCTGATGCTGGTCGGCGAGGCGCCGGGCCGCGAGGAGGACCTGTCGGGCCTGCCCTTCGTGGGCCGCTCGGGACAGCTGCTCGACCGCATGCTGGCGGCGATCGGGCTCGACCGCGGCTCGGTCTACATCGCCAACGTCATCCCCTGGCGGCCGCCCGGCAACCGCACGCCGACGCCCCAGGAGACCGAGACCTGCCTGCCCTTCATCCGGCGGCAGATCGAGCTGTGCGATCCGCAGATCCTGGTGGCGCTCGGGGGCGCGGCGGCGCAGAGCCTGTTCCGCGCCCGGGACGGCATCCTGAAGCTGCGCGGCAAGTGGCTCGACTATGACGTCGCGGGCCGCCCCGCCAAGGCGATGGCGACCCTGCACCCCGCCTATCTGCTGCGCAGCCCGGCGCAGAAGAAGCTCGCCTGGCGCGACCTCAAGGCGATCCGGCGGGCCCTCGACGGGGCCACGCCGCCCGGCTGAGCCGCGCCCGGCCGCGTCAGCGCTGGCCGCCGGAGGTCAGGATGACCGCGCCCGTCACCCAGCTCGAAAGGTCAGAGGCGAGGAACAGCGCCACCTTGGCGATGTCCTCCGGCTCGCCGAGCCGGCCGAGCGGCGTCGAGGCCACCAGCTGCTGTTCGAACTCGCTGCCCTTGACGCCCACCGTGGTGAGGCCCTCGGTGTCCGTCACGCCCGGGTTCACCGAGTTGACCCTGATCTTGCGCGGACCGAGCTCTGCGGCGAGCGACCGGGTGATCGCGTCGAGCGCCGCCTTCGTGCCGGAATAGACCGAAAGCGCCGGATGGGCGGCCGTGCTGGCGTTCGAAGAGATGTTGATGACGCTGCCGCCGTTCGGGCCGAAATGCTTGAGCGCCTCGCGGGTGGCGAGAAGCGGCCCGAGCACGTTGACGTCGAACTGGCGCCGGTAATGCTCCTCGGTGATCTCGTCGAGCGTCGCGAACTGATAGACGCCGGCGTTGTTGACCAGCACGTCGAGCTCGCCGAACGCCTTGGCGGCCTCGTCGAACAGCCGGGTCACGTCGGCCGCCTTCGACATGTCGGCCTGGACGGCGATCGCGCTCCCGCCCTTGGCGGCGATCTCGGCCACCACCTTCTCGGCGCCCGCCTTGTCCGAGGCGTAGTTCACCACCACCGCGGCGCCCGCCGCGCCGAGGACCTTCGCGATGCCCGCCCCGATGCCCTTCGAGGCGCCGGTCACGACCGCGGTCTTGCCTGTAAGTTCGCTCATTGGTGTCCCCTTGGAGAGCGATTTCAATTCGACGCTTAGATGAACGTCGAACTGTCAGCGCGCAAGGGGCCGTTCTGAAAAAGGAGCGCGGGCGAGCGGGGGCGGCGTTTCGGGCGGCGGCCCGGAGCGGATCGGGGGGTCAGATCTCGGAGAGCCGTCTCGTATAGGCGGCGAGCACGTCGCGCTGGAGCACGAGGTGGGCGAACTTGCCCTCGCGGACGATCTCGATCAGCCCCGCAGCCTCAAGCTCCTTTACGTGATGCGACAGCGTCGCGGCGCTGATCTGCTGCGCCTCGTTCAGGGCGCTGCACGGCGTGGCGGCGTCGCAGGCGCCGAGCTCCTTGAGGATCTGCACACGCCGCGGCTCCGCGAGCGCGCGCGCGATCCGCTCGAACTGACGGTCCGAGAGCTCTGATTCCGACGCCTGGTTCATGCGGGATAGATAGTGCGCGCCGCCTCGCGATGCGAGGACGGCGCGCGGGAAGCCTCACCCGACCGCGTGAACCTCCACGAGGTTGTCCGAATAGGTCGGCGAGTGACCCATGCCGCCATAGGCGGAGGAGGAGATGATGTTCACGGCGCCGCCGCGGTTGAGGGTGCGCCAGTAGCCGAGCGACGCCACCACCAGGCCGGCGGGCACGTCCTCGGTGACGCGCGCCGCGCCGTGGAACTGGCCACGGTCGTTGAACACCCGCACCAGCGCGCCCTCGCTCACCCCGCGCGACAGCGCGTCGGCCGGGTTGATCAGGATCGCCTGCTCGCCCTGCACCGCGATCTTGCGCTCCTCATTGGCGTATTGCGAGTTGAGGAAGGCGTGGCTCTTCGGCGAGACGATGTTGAGCGGGTATTTCTGCGCCTTGGCGGGCGCGGTCTCGGGGCGCTCATAGGGCGCCACATAGCCCGGCAGCGGGTCGAGCTTCTCGCCCCCCTGCATCGCCTCATACATCTGCCGGAACGGCGGGGCGACGAAATTGCCGGTGGTCGCCGCGGTCTCCGAGTAGAACTCGACCTTGCCGGACGGCGTCGGGAAGCCGCCCTCGGCGTGCGGCGTGCGGGTCGACGGATCGCCCACCGCGATGCGCCAGAACCCGTGCTGGCGGAAATAGTCCATGTCGCAGCCGGCCATCTTGGGGCTCGACCAGTCGATGTACCACTCCATCAGCTCCTTCTCGCTCATCGAGAACTGCGGCTCCTTGAAGCCGAAGCGCTTCGCCAGGCGCCGGAACAGCTCGGCGTTGGAGACGCATTCGCCCGGCGTCTCGATCGCCTTCTCGTTCAGCGTGAAGAAGAAGTGGCCCCACGAGAACATCATGTCGTCGTGCTCGGCCGCCATGGTGGCCGGCAGCAGAATGTCGGCGTAACGCGCCGTGTCGGTCAGGAAGTGCTCGGAGACGACCGTGAACAGATCCTCGCGCTCCAGGCCTCGGACGATCTTGTCGGTGTCGGTCGACTGCGAGACCGGATTGCAGTTGTAGACCATCAGCGCGTGGACGCCGGGGTTCAGCCCGGCCTCGCCGGTCAGCACCTCGCCGAGCTTGAGCACGTTGATGGTGCGGGTGCCCTCCGGGATCAGGTCGGGGCGGCAGACGCGATCCCAATGCACCGGGAACTCCCACAGCGGCATCTGGTAGACGCCGCCGCCCGGGTCCTTCCAGGAGCCGGTCAGCGCCGGCAGCGAGAAGATCGCCCGCAGCGCCTGGCTTCCGCCGGCCGAGCGCTCGACCGCGATGCCGGGCCTGAGCGCCGCGTTGCGCGTGGTGGCGTATTCGTGCGCCAGCATGCGGATGTCTTCCGCCTTCACGCCGCACAGCGCCTCGGCGTATTCGGGCGTGAACGGCGCGGCGCGCTCCTTCAGCTGCTCGAAGCCGACCGTGTATTTCTCGACATAGTCCATGTCGCAGAGATTGCCGTTGATGATCACATGGATCATCGCCATCGCGAGCGCCCCGTCGGTGCCCGGGCGCGGCATGATGTGCCAATCGGCTTCCTTGGCCGTGCGGGACCTGTACGGGTCGATCACCACCACCTTGGCGCCGTTGCGCTGGGCGTCCTTGACGATGTGCCAGTGGTGCAGGTTCGTGCTGATCGAGTTGCAGCCCCAGATCACGATATACTTGGACTGGGTGAAGCTCAGCGGATCCGTGCCATTGGTCGGACCGTTGGTCAGCAGCCAGGCGGTGCATGAGCCGGAGCCGCAGAAGGTCTTCTCCGCGACCGTCGCGCCGAGCTTGTTGAAGAAGGCGTCGCCGACCGTCAGGCCCTGCACCAGGCCTTCATTGCCGAGATAGCTGTAAGGCAGGATCGCCTCCGGCCCGTGGGCCCGCGCCGCCTCGGCGAACCGCTCGAAGATCGTGTCGAGCGCCTCGTCCCAAGAGATCCGCTCGAACTTCCCTTCGCCCTTCGGGCCGACCCGCTTCATCGGGAACATCAGCCGGTCGGGATTGTAGTGGTGCTTCTCGAAGTCCTTGACCTTCACGCAGAGCGAGCCGCGCGTCATCGGATGCTCCGCGTTGCCCTTGACCGACACCAGCCGCCCGGCCTCGGTCGTGTAGACCATCGCGCAGGTGTCCGGGCAGTCATGCGGGCAGGCGCCGAGATGGGTTTTGGTCTCGGCGGCGGTCTCTTCGAGCATTTCATTCTCCCGGACGTTTTGTCGTTATTGCGCCCGCGGCCATCGAAGGGTCCTATCGGGCGATTGATCGGATGATAGCCGCCTGAAAGGCGCGATCACAAGCCGGCGGAACGAACCCGGGCGGCTCCGCCTTACCTCCGGAGGCCGCGGCCCGCCGCGGCGCCCGAGGAGGCCCCGACGATGAACAAGATCCTGATGCTCGCAGCCGGCGCTCTCGCGCTGTCCACGGCCGCCCAGGCCGACGCGATCGTACGCCAGGAGACGCAGACCGGCGTCTATTCCGCGCCGGTCGCGGGCGCGACGCCGCAGGCCCGCGAGAACCCGGCGCCGGACACCACCATGCTCGAGCAGCGCCGCACGACGACCGTGACGCCCGTGCCGAGCGCCCGCGTGATCGAGCAGCCCGCGACCACCGGAACGGTCGAGATCCGCCGCTCGCCCGAATGAGCGCCGGAACGTAGGGCGGAGGCTTAACGACTTCGTGCGTTGATGGCGGCCCGGCCTTGGGGACGCGCGATGTCAGCCTGGATGCCCGCGGTGATCTTCGGCGCGCTTGGCGTCGTGGCCGCGCTTGCGATCCGGCGCGATCTGCGGACCGGCGTCAGCGGCGACGGGCTGTACCGGTTCGGCCTCGATGAACATCCGCTCGGCTACGCCGTGCTGATCGCCGGCAAGGCCTTCGTGGCGGCGTATGGGCTGGCCGCCGTGCTGCACGCCTTGGGGCTCGTGGGCGATCCGCACGCGGCCGTGCGCGATCTCGTCGACAGCCTGCGGTCCGCGATCACCGCCCCCTCTCACCCGCCTCGCTGACCGCCGGCTTTGTAAACGCCGCATGAAGGTTGCGCTGCACCGCACGCATGACTGGCATGCCAGATCCCAACTTTTGAACCGGGGTCTGGCATGCCAGATTAGCGCCAACAGGATCACGGCGCGACGCGCGCCTCAGAGACGGTGTGGATCAATGGCTTACGTATCTGTCACGCATAACCGCCCTTCGCATACGGGCTTCTTCGGCCGCATTTTCGCACGCATCGCGGCCGCCTTTGCTGCGCTGCAGCGCGCCGACCAGCGCGTCGGCTACCCGCCCTATTTCGGGCTCTGAGGTTTCTCTGGTCCGGTCCTCCCCCCTCCCTCGGACCCAGAGCTGGCCGCCCTTCGGGGCGGCCTTTTTTTTGCGCGCGCGCCCGTTTGTCACAAAGACGCGAGGCGCGAGCGTTGGAACGCGACGCCGGCCGTGGCACCCTCCGCTTAAGAACGCTCTCATAAGGACGTCGGGGGATTCGTGCGGCGATCGCGGGGAAGAGGCGTCGGGGCTGCGGCCCTCGCGCTCGGCATGTTCGCGGCCTGCGCCGCAAGCGGGACGGCGCGCGCCGAGCCGGACGAGGACGATCAGGACCCCTCGATCCTGGACAGCGTCGCCGCGTTCAGGGACATCGCCGCCGCGCGTGACGCGCTCGCCGACCGGGGCTTCCGGTTCTCGGGCTTCTACTTCTCGGACGTCCGCGGCAACCTCACCGGCGGCATGCGGCGCGGCGTCACCTATAGCGGGCTGCTGAAGCTTGCCCTCGACGTCGACGCCGAGAAGGTCGCCGGGATCGAGGGCGGCCGCCTGCATGTCGACATGCTGCAGATCCACGGCCGCGACCTTTCGGACGACTACATCGGCAACGTGCTGTCGGTGAACGACGTCGGCGCGCGGCCGACCACCCGGCTGTTCGAGCTCTGGTACGAGCAGAAGTTCGGCGACCGCTTCGCTCTGAAGGTCGGCCAGCTCGCGGCCGACGAGGAGTTCATCAAGAGCGAGTATGGCGAGGCGTTCCTGGACGCGACCTTCGGCTGGGCCGGGCCGCCTTCCGAGAACCTGCCGTTCGGCGGCCCCGCCTACCCGCTCGCGGCGCTCGGCGCGCAGGCGACCGTCGCGGCGACGGAGAACCTCACGCTGGTCGCCGCGATCTACAACGGCGCGGCCGCGAACCCGAACGCCGAGGACCCCGAGAAGGCCAACCGCCACGGCCTCAATTTCCGCCTCAAGGACCCGCCGCTCGTCATCGCCGAGGCGCGCTACCGCTACAACCAGGGCGAGGACGCCGCCTGGCTGCCGGGCACGCTGAAGATCGGCGGCTACGGCCATTTCGGCCGTTTCGACGACCTGAAGCGGGGAACCGACGGCCTCGTGCTGGGCTCTCCCGGCAGCAATGACGATCCGCGCCGTCACCGGGGCGACGTCAATTTCTACGCGCTGGTCGACCAGCAGATCTACCGCGCGCCCGGGGACGACCCCGACAGGGGCGTCGGCGTGTTCGCGCGCGTCATCGCCGGCCCGAAGGACCGCAACGAGATCGACTTCTACGTCGACGGCGGGATCGTGGCGTCCGGCATGATCCGGGGCCGGCCCGACGATCTGTTCGGCTTCGCCCTCGCCTACGCCAACTTCTCGCCGCGGCTCGCCGACGCCGACCGCGCCGCCGATCCGGGCGGGCCCGCGCGCAAATACGAGGCGGTGTTCGAGGCGACCTACAAGGCGCAGATCGTGCCCGGCCTGACGGTGCGGCCGACCTACCAGTACGTCATGCGCCCGGGCGGCGGCGTCGACAATCCGGAGCGTGCGGGCTCGCAGAAGATCCGCGACGCCCACGTGTTCGGCGTGACGTCGCTCGTCACCTTCTGAGGCCGCGTCCGGCGAGAAGGCTAGTGATAGCCCTCGCCGGCGCGCACCTTGCCCCGGAACAGCCAGTACACCAGCACCGTGTAGCCGATGATGATCGGGAACATGATCACCACGCCGATCCCCGCGAAGATCTGCGAGGCCGGCGCGGCTGCGGCGTCCCAGAAGGTGATGTGGGGCGGCACCAGATAGGGGAAGGTCGAGATCGCGAGCCCCAGGAAGCCGAGCAGGAACAGCACGATCGAGCCGAAGAACGGGCCGATCTCGCGGCCGTTCTCGATGCCGCGCCACACCAGATAGGCGACCGCGAGCGTCACCAGCGGGATCGGCCACAGGATCAGGAAGTTCGGCAGCGAGAACCAGCGGTCCCAGATCCGGTCGACCGCGAGCGGGGTCCAGATGCTGACCAGCCCCATCGCGACCAGAACGGCGGCCAGCAGCATGGGCGCCTGCAGGCGCGACCGGCGGGCGACCTCCCCGTCGGTCTTCATGTTGAGCCAGGTGGCGCCGAGCAGCGCGTAGCCAAGCACCACGCCGACGCCGCAGAGCATGCTGAACGGCGTCGCCCAGTCGAACGCGCCGCCGGCGAATTGCGGCCCGACATTGGGCTGCACCTGGACGTCGACGCCCTGGATCAGCCCACCGAGGATCACTCCCTGGCAGAAGGCGGCGAGGATCGAACCGCCCGCGAAGGTGATGTTCCAGACGCTCTTGTTCGGCTTCGCCACCCAGCGGAACTCGAACGACACGCCGCGGAAGATCAGCGCGAGCAGCATCACGATCACGGGCAGGTAGAGCGCCGGCATGACGATGGCGTAGGCCTTGGGAAACGCGACCCACAGCCCGCCGCCGCCGAGCACCAGCCAGGTCTCGTTGCCGTCCCAGAACGGAGCGACCGTGTTCATCATCTGGTCGCGCTCATGCTCGTCCTTGGCGAACGGGAACAGGATCCCGATGCCGAGGTCGAAGCCGTCGAGGATCACGTACATCGCGACCGCTGCCGCGATGATCCAGCCCCAGGCGAGTGGCAGATACCATTCCATGACCGTCACCCCGCCGCCGGTTCTGGGCCGCCCGCGATCGCGCCGCGGGTCGCGTCCTGCGCCGCCGAAAGCGGCCTGTTGGGAGCGCCCTGGCGCGGGGGAGCGATGATCGACGGGTCAGGCCCGCGATTGATCAGCCGGTTGATGTAGTAGACGCCCATCGAGAACACGCAGCAGTAGACCACCACGAACATCGCGAGCGAGATCACCAGGCTGCTCGTGGTCACGGGCGAGGCCGCGTCGGCGGTGCGAAGGATGCCCCAGGCGACCCAGGGCTGCCGGCCGACCTCCGTGACGATCCAGCCCGCCAGGATGGCGATGAAGCCCAGCGGCCAGAGATAGGAGGACGCCTTGAGGTACCAGCGCGCCTCCCACAGCGTGCCGCGCCACCACAGCCATGCGCCCGTGAGCCCGGCCGCGATCAGCAGGAATCCGATCGCCACCATGATGCGGAACGCGAAGAACACCGGGAGCACCGGCGGCCGCTCGTCCTTCGGGAAATCCGACAGCCCCTTGATGCGGCCGTCCCACGAGTGGGTCAGGATCAGGCCGGAGACGTTCGGCAGAGCGATGTCGTAGTCGTTGCGCTCTTCCGCCACGTTCGGGATCGCGAACAGCGACAGCGCGACCGGCTCGTCGCTGTTCCAGTGCCCCTCCATGGCCGCCACCTTGGCGGGCTGGTGCTCCAGCGTGTTGAGCCCGTGCTGGTCGCCGATGAAGAGCTGCAGCGGCGCGACGATCGCGATCATGCCGACCGCCATGCGCACCATGGTGCGCGCGTCCTCGCCGAACCTGTTCGCCAGCAGATAGCGGCAGCCGACCGACAGCACGACGACCGCGGTCGTCAGATAGGCCGCCGTCATCATGTGCGCGAAGCGATACGGGAAGGACGGATTGAAGATGATCTGGACCCAGTCGAGCGGATGCGCGACGCCGTCGCGCATCTCGAAGCCCGCGGGCGTGTGCATCCAGCTGTTGGCCGACAGGATCCAGAAGCCGGAGATCGCGGTGCCGAGCGCCACGATGCAGGCCGACAGCACGTGCAGCCAGGCCGGCACCCGGTCCCAGCCGAACAGCATGATGCCGAGGAAGGTCGCCTCCAGGAAGAAGGCGGTCAGCACCTCATAGCCGATCAGCGGCGCGACGACGTTGCCGACGACCTCGGAGAAGCGGCTCCAGTTCGTGCCGAACTGGTAGCTCAGCACGATCCCCGAGACGACGCCCATGGCGAAGGAGACCGCGAAGATCTTGGTCCAGAACCGGGCGAGGCGGTGGAAGCGGTCGGCCCCCGTCCGGGCCCAGATCAGCAGCAGCGTCGCCACATAGGCCGAGATGCCGATCGTGAACGCCGGGAAGACGATGTGGAACGACACCGTGAAGGCGAACTGCAGGCGGGCGAGCAGGTTCGGGTCGAAGTCCATCGGTCCCTCCGGCGCCGGGCTGCCCCCGGTTCGCGTTTCGCGTCGCTGGATTCGTTATAAGCCCGCCGCGCCCCCCGGCGATAGTCGACGGATCGCCAAGTCCGACTGCTCGCGGAAGTCCGCCGCGCTATGTTGAAGCCGGGGCGAGCGCGAAGGAGCGTCAATGCGCTGGGAAGATTTTCGCCGCAGCGAGAACGTGGACGACATCCGGGGCTCGGGCGGCGGCGGCTTCCGCTTTCCGGGCGGCGGGGGCGGCATCGGCATCGGCGGCCTGATCGTGGTCGGGCTCGTCTCCTGGGCGCTCGGCGTCGACCCCCGGCTGATCCTCAGCGGCCTCGAGGGCATGCAGGGCGGCGGCCCGGGCTATGAGCAGCAGGGCCAGCCCGGCCAGCGGCGCGAGCTTTCGGCCGAAGAGCAGAAGCAGGGCGATTTCGTGCGCGCGGTGCTGGCGCAGACCGAGGACGTCTGGACCGACCTCTTCAAGCAGTCCGGCGCGACCTACAACAAGCCGCGCCTCACCCTGTTCAGCGGCATGACCCGCTCGGCCTGCGGCCGGGCGCAGTCCGCGATGGGGCCGTTCTACTGCCCTGGCGACCAGCGGGTTTATCTCGACACCGAATTTTTCGACGAATTGTCACGGCAGTTCCGCGCGCCCGGGGACTTCGCCCGCGCCTATGTGATCGCGCACGAGATCGGCCATCACGTGCAGGACGAGCTCGGGATCCTCGCCAAGGCCAACAGCGCGCGCGAGCGGGCGGGCTCGCAGGAAGCCGCCAACGCGATCTCGGTCCGGATCGAACTGCAGGCGGACTGCTTCGCGGGCGTCTGGGCCTATTGGGCGGACAGGAAGCACAACGTGCTCGAGCAGGGCGACGTCGAGGGCGCGCTGAAGGCCGCGAGCCAGATCGGCGACGACACGCTGCAGCGCCGCTCGGGCGGCGAGGTCGTGCCCGACAGCTTCACGCACGGCTCCTCCGCCCAGCGCGTGAAGTGGTTCCGCACGGGGCTGCAGAGCGGCGACCCGAAGCAGTGCAACACCTTCGCGGCCCGCAGCCTCTAGCGCGGCGCGGGAACATCGCCGGCCGCCGCCCGTTCGGGACGAGCGGACCCGCCGATGGTCCGCGCGCTTCCGGAGCCCCGCATGGCAGAGCAGATTCCCCTGAGCGAAGAGGATCGGGCGTTCGCGCCCGAGTGGGACGCGGAGCGCGGCGACAAGACCCATGAGGTCGCGCCCGACGTCGCCTATCGGCGTCTCGCGATCGTCAACGTGGCGTTCGTGGGCTACCGCGGCGCCGCCGACCGCGAATGGGCGCTGATCGACGCGGGGCTGACGGGCTCCGCGGGCTTCATCAGGGCGGCGGCCGAGGAGCGCTTCGGCCGCGGCTCACGCCCCGCCGCGATCATGCTGACCCACGGCCATTTCGACCATGTCGGCGCGCTCGAGACGCTCGCGGAGGAGTGGGACGCGCCGGTCTACGCGCATCCGCTGGAACACCCTTATCTCGACGGCTCGGCCGCCTACCCGCCCGGCGACCCCTCGGTCGGCGGCGGCGCGATGGCGGCGCTGTCGCGCTTCTATCCCCGCGATCCGGTGAATCTCGGCGCGCGGCTGCGGGCGCTGCCGCCGGACGGCGCCGTTCCGGGCATGCGGGGCTGTCGGTGGATCGCGACGCCCGGCCACAGCGTCGGGCACGTGTCGTTCTGGCGCGAGAGCGACCGCGCGCTGATCGTCGGCGACGCTTTCGTGACGACCCGCCAGGAAAGCGTCAGCGCGGCGCTGACCCAGGACCCCGAGATGCACGGGCCGCCGATGTATTTCACGGTCGACTGGGGCGCGGCGGAGGATTCGGTGCGGCGGCTCGCGGCGCTGGAGCCGAAGACGGTGGTGACCGGCCACGGCCAGGCCATGGCGGGCGCTCACATGCGGGCGGCGCTGCATGAGCTCGCCGACCGGTTCCGCGCCGTCGCGGTTCCGGCGCAGGGCCGCTATGTCGACGCGCCGGCGCGGGCGGAGGATGGCAGCGCCTATCTGCCGGCGAACTAGATCCGCAGCGCGGCGAACCGCAGGCCGCGCCACAGAATCTTGGAGAGCGAGCCGAGAACCAGGCCGCCGAACCACATCAGCACGGCCCAGAGGTGCCGCAGCAGCATCTCGCCGACCCGGATCGAGGTGCGGAACACGCGCAGGCTGGCTTTTCCGGTGAGCTCCGCCACCGCGCGGCTGCGGGCGCCGAACCGCGTGGTGAAGCGGCGAAGCTCGGGCAGTTCGTCGACATTGCGGACATATTTCATCAGCCGCACCGTCTCGCCCGCCCCGACCGCGCCGCCGACCGCCTTGAGCTCCGTGGCCGCGCCCGAAAGGGTCCTGAGGTGTCTCACACGGTGACGCGCGCCGGGCAGGACATCCCCCTCCAGCCGCGTGAATTCCGCCTTCTCGAATATCTGATGCGCAACGCCGGCCAGGTGGTCACGCG
>NZ_JBJKEX010000745.1:0-512 GCF_045505405.1 Hansschlegelia beijingensis
AAGCTGGTCCCGACGCCGAGCCCGATCCCAGCCTAATAGCCCAACGCTTCGCTCGCCCCCGCCCTGCGATCAGTTCGAGCCGTGGGTGACGCCTTCCAACAGCGGACTTCTTCAACACAATCGACCCAGAGCGGCTGTTCGAAATGTCTGCTTTTGGAAGACGTCAGCGGGAGAGGTCACTCGGCCGCCGAAGGCCGCCTTGGATTAGGCAGGTAGCTACATAGACAGGCGATGCCGGAGTATCGACGGGGACAATCTCAATTCCATCCTCAACCGGGAAGGGGACGGCGGACTTCGGCGTGGCGTCCAGCACGCATAGAACGCCAATCAGCCGATTGGTGCCCACGGCACGATGGCGGCCTCGGCGAGATCCCAGCACGACATACTGAACCGCTCCGGATTCTCCGGAGGCCGCTTCGTTTGAGTCACGCCGCGATAGCCGGCTCGCTCAGCATTGCGTAATAGCGCTCTTCTGCTTCGGCTGGCGGGATGTTGCCGATGGGTTCGAGCAG
>NZ_JBJKEX010000746.1:0-508 GCF_045505405.1 Hansschlegelia beijingensis
GCCAAGAGCCAGAAGACCAGCTACCGGACCATGTTCGAAACCGGCCAGGCCGCCATGATGCCCATGGGAACCTGGTACATCGCCGGCGTCCTGCAGGCCAAGAAGGACGGCAAGACAGACGTTGACTGGGGCCTGGCTCCCTTGCCGCAGAAGGACTCCAACGGCAAGGTATCGACGTTCGGCTCACCCACGGCCTTCGCCGTCAACAAGAACGCCGCGCACTCCGAGGAAGCCAGGAAGTTCATCGAATGGGCTGCCGGTGAAGAAGGCGCCAAGGCCATCTCCAAGATCGGTGTGGTCCCGGCCCTGCAGAACGACGCTGTCACGGACACCTACTTCCAGCTCGAGGGCCTGCCCACGGATGAGTTGTCCAAGAAGGCGTTCTCTCCCGACGAAACCGCGCTGGAAATGCCGGTCAGCGACAAGTCTGCCGCCACGGACAAGATCCTCAACCAGGAGCACGACCTCATCATGGTGGGCGAACGCTCCGTGGCAGACGGCATCACCG
>NZ_JBJKEX010000747.1:0-507 GCF_045505405.1 Hansschlegelia beijingensis
CGACGCGCAGTCCGCAGCGCATCAGTATCAGTGTGAGTAGCCGACTGTCGGGGCTGGTCCATTTGCCGAGGTTTTCGGGTTGGTCGAGTTGCGCCATGATGTGATCGGCCAGGGCTCTGGGCAGTCGTTTGGCTGGTCGTGGGAAGTCTTCAGGGTAGAAGTTCGCCGATGCCGGCAGGTCTTTGGCCCAGTCGTGGCGGCGGATCGCGGCGAAGAAGGCGTTCAGGGAGCTGATGTCGCGGCCACGGGAAGTCACGGCCCGTTTATCCCGGGCGAGTTCGGCGAGGAAGCGTTCCAGGATGCCGCGGTCGATGCAGTCCGGGCCGTCGGAGTGGGGGATGGTGCGGGCGAGGAACGCGGCGAATCGGTTCAGGGCGAGGATGTCGACGCGCCCTTGGATGATTTCCCTGCCGCTGGCCAGCCGCCATCGGATGAAGCGTTTTGCCAGGGGGCGCAGCCACGGTTGCGGGATCTTGTCGAAGCGGAGGGTGCCGCGGGTGTCGGTGT
>NZ_JBJKEX010000748.1:0-505 GCF_045505405.1 Hansschlegelia beijingensis
CGAACACCATCCCGGCCACGATGGACATGATGGTCATGCACGCGCAGGCGATCCGCCGCGGGGTGCCCCCCGGAGGCGGCCGTAACCGCGAGCCAAGCGCCGCCATTCGGTCCTGCCGGAGCGTTTTCGCAATGCGCCGCCGAGCACGTTGTCGACCGCTCATTTTCCAAGGCGCAAGCGGCCTTCGCAGCCCCCCTGCCCTCTGTGGATAAGCCGTCCTGTCGGGGTTCGGCCGCACGTTTTTCGAAAAACCCGCGTTGACACCCCAAGGGCCCGGCAGTACATAGCCATCACACCGGACGACGGGGCGGCCAACAACGGCCTCGGCGGCCTGGATATCTGTCTCAAAAGAGCGGCAAAGTCGAGCGATCGACCGGAGCCGGTTGTGGCGGACTTAAGCGGCTGAGCGGGGATGCTCGTTTGGCTGTGCGCATCTGGTTTTTCCGGGTGCTGGCTGTTTGACAAGTTGATCTTGAGAAAGAGAAACGTGGTCGGCGGGGTTCTT